>DLEF01000010.1 GCA_002481545.1 Cyanobacteria bacterium UBA7753
ACAGTTGCAAGCTTTACCTTCTTCGCATCCGCAGGTGCATTTATCTTTAGCACAGCCACAACAAGAGCATTTCTCGCCTTTTACACAACTGCAATCGCATTTTGCTTTGCAACAGTTACAAGCTTTACCTTCTTTGCAGCCACAGGTGCATTTACCTTTTTCGCAGCCGCAACAAGAGCATTTTTCACCCTTTACGCAACCGCAATCGCATTTTTTGCAATCACATTTGCTCTTGCAAGAGCATTTGCATTTACTGCATGTACAGGCTTTGCCTCCCTTGCAGTTACATTTTGCGCATGTACATTTTGAATCTTTGCATGCACATTTTGCCCCGCCTGTTACGGTATCAAGGATTTCGGATTTGCAATATCCTTCATCCGTTTGTTCAACGGCAGGAGCATTTACGTCTTTAGATATTTGATTTGCAACGGTATTTGCGTTTACAACAACACCCGTGAAAACAAACATAAAAGCCGCAAGTAATAATGTTACTACTTTTTTCATATATGCCTCCTTTTATAACTCAATTCTATAACTTTGAGCCGAAATCGTCAATCGGTCAAAATTAATTATGGTATCTGTATATAAAATTACATGTAAAATAAAAACGTATATGTCATGCTGAATTTATTTCAGCATCTTTAAACTTTTGTTTTAGATCCTGAAACAAGTTCAGCATGACAGCCTTTATTCTATACGGTCTCTTCGCCTACAAATTGTATGCCGAACTTGGTTCTGAACAGATATTTAACCGTATCGCCCTGAACCTCGTGCATCATATTGTTATACAAATCGTAAGCCTCTCTTTTGTATTCAATAAGCGGATCTTTCTGTCCGTATGCACGCAATCCGATACCGTCTTTGAGCATATCGATGTTATGCAAGTGGTCAATCCACTTGTTGTCAACGACTCTCAAAAGAACATCTCTTTCGAGTGAGCGCATTATATTATTATCAGCGTAGAGCTCTTGCGGGGTGTAATCCTGCCCGTACTGTTTCATAACATCGTTATAGAATGTGATGATTTCACGTTCGTGGTCTCGGTATGCGTTATACATAGCCTCTCTTAATTTGTCGTACATTTCGTGAAATCTCATATCTTTGATATCTTCGACTTTTAAATAATCCATTTGCGGAACGATTGAAACCAACTCTTTTACCATAGAAGATAAATCTTCAGGAATGTAATCTTCAGGGTTCATTTCAGGTGAGATATAACTCTTCATCAGTCTGTCAAGTTCTTTGTCCATCATATACAAGATATCTTCTGAAAGATTTTCCTGATTTAATACACGTTTACGTTGCGCATAGAATTTTTCTCTCTGAATATTCATAACATCGTCATACTCAAGTACGTTTTTACGAATATCAAAGTGATAGGTTTCGACTTTTCTTTGTGCGGATTGTATCTGTTTAGAAATCAAAGGTGATTCAATCGCCATATCCTCTTCAACATTCAGCATATTCATAATGTTTTTGAGTTTGTCTCCGCCGAATATTCTCATAAGGTTATCTTCCAAAGATAAGAAAAATCTTGTAGAGCCCGGATCACCCTGACGTGCCGCACGACCTCTTAACTGGTTATCAATACGACGTGACTCGTGGCGTTCCGTACCTATTACGTGCAACCCGCCTGCTTTAACAACCTGTTCGTGTTCCTTGGTGGTTATTTCTTTTGCCTCGGCGAGAGCCAAGTTCTTCTTTTCTTCGTAATCAGGATCGTTTTCAAGGGTTATGCCTTCGGCATCAAGCATATCTTTTGCCATATACTCGGCATTACCACCCAACAGAATATCGGTACCACGACCTGCCATGTTAGTTGCAATCGTAACCGCTCCGACACGTCCTGCCTGTGCTATAATGTAAGCTTCTTTTTCGTGGTATTTTGCGTTCAATACGTTGTGTTTTATCCCTTTTTTCTTCAATAATTTGGATAACAGCTCGGATTTTTCAATACTGATAGTACCGACCAGAACAGGTCTTCCGAGTTTGTGTTGTGCAATGATATCATCTACAACGGCATTGAATTTTGCCCTTTCCGTCTTATAAATAACGTCAGGATAATTTATTCTGATATCTTTTTTGTTTGTCGGGATAACCGTTACTTCAAGGTTATAAATCTTCCCAAATTCAGCCTCTTCCGTCATTGCGGTACCGGTCATACCTGATAATTTAGGATAAAGTCTGAACAGGTTCTGGAAAGTAATACTTGCAAGTGTCTGGGTTTCATCCTGAATTTTTACGTGTTCTTTCGCTTCAACCGCCTGATGTAAACCGTCAGACCAGCGACGACCTTCCATAATACGTCCCGTAAACTCATCGACAATCATAACTTCGCCGTTTTTGACAACGTAGTCCGTATCTCTGATAAACAGCTCTTTCGCCTTCAATGCCTGCAAAAGGTGATGTGCAAATTGGTTTGAAATATCAAACAAATCCTTACATCCGATGAGCTTTTCTGCTCTGTCGATACCTTCCTCGGTCAAAATAACGTTTTTGTTCTTTTCATCGACTTCATAATCAATATCTTTCTTTAACTTAGGCGCTATTTTTGCCATAAGTTTATAAGTATCTGCGGATTTTTCGACCTTACCGCTTATAATCAAAGGGGTTCTTGCCTCATCAATTAAAATACTGTCGACTTCATCGATTATGGCGTAATTAAACGGTCTTTGTACCAACATATCGTTTGAGGTTGCCATATTATCACGCAAATAATCGAACCCGAACTCGTTGTTTGTACCGTAAGTGATATCGCACGCATAAGCGGCACGCTTGTCATCATATTCCGACGGCCCTCTGTTATCCGAGAGGATAACGCCGACGGTCAAACCTAAGAACTTATAGATTTTACCCATCCATTCGCTGTCACGTTTTGCCAAGTAATCGTTTACGGTAATGACGTGGACGCCTTTGCCTGTGAGAGCATTTAAATATGCAGGCAAGGTCGCGACAAGGGTTTTACCTTCACCTGTTCTCATCTCGGCAATTTGTCCGTTATGGAGGAAATATCCGCCCATCAGCTGTACATCAAAGTGTCTCATATTGAGTACACGCTTTGCCGCCTCTCTTACAACGGCAAAAGCCTCCGGCAAAAGTTTATCCAGTGCCTCTTTTTCCAGTTTTCTGTCTTCGTTAAAATCAGTCGAGGTAGGACGTTTAGATAAAATTTCTCTAAATTCGTTCGTTTTCTCTCTCAATTCGTCATCGGTTAATTTTTCTATTTCAGGCTCAAGAGCGTTTATATGGTCTATTACGCCCGCTATACTTTTTATCTTTTGTTCGTTTGTCCCGCCCAATAATTTTAGTAAAAACTCAAACATATTATTTATCCCCTAGTCTATTATTATATTAATAGCATGAAAATACTAAGGGGCAAATACAATACAATAAATATAGATAATCGGCTATTTACAATGCGGTGTCATTGATTATAGTTTGGATTTATGTACAATAAACAGATTGAATTACGTTGGTGCGGTAGTGACCGCACCCTACTTTGAATTATTAAAGAATGGCAACTGAGTTTTACATGTATTTTAGTCGAAACGAGTTGAGACAAGCATAATTTGTGTTATTCATTTTATAACGTTATTTTCTGTATTCCGTCTTACGGTAGATTATAAAGTAGGGTGCGGTCACTACCGCACCAATAATTATTCTTTTATTAAAGTCACAATTAATTATAAGTTACGAAAAGACCTTTTGCCCACGAGTATGATATAATATCAAATATGGAAGTTCTTAAAAAATTATGTGTTATCGAAAATTCTTGTGTAGGGCTCGGCTTTTTTGACGGAGTGCATAAAGGTCATAGCGCATTAATCAAAAAATTGGTCGAATTCTCCCTAAAAACAAACACAAAATCCGTGGTCATAACCTTTAAAAAGAACCCTGCCGAGTACTTTTTCAAGGGTGTAACATACATTACTTCCAATGAGGAAAAGGAAAGCCTTATATCTTCTCTCGGCGTCGATTATATGTTTGAACTCGATTTTAACGCCGATTTAAAAAATATGAGTGCCGAAGATTATTTAAACAAAATCATTTATTCAAACTTTAAACCAAAATATATTTTGACGGGATTTAATCACACCTTTGGTAAAGGTAAATGCGGTACTCCCGAATTTTTAAGAGCAAATCAGGAAAAATACGGATATAAATACGTAGAAATCCCGCCCGTAAAATATAACGACGAAATAATAAGTTCCACCCTGATAAGACATTGCATAGAAAACGGGGACTTAAAAAAGGCGAATAACCTCTTAGGGCACGATTATTTAATAACCGGAACCGTGCAAAAAGGGAACCAAATCGGGCGCACAATAGGTTTCCCGACAGCCAATATAAAATATCCCGAAACTAAACCCGAAATCCCGTACGGTGTATACAGCGCACGAGTAAAAGTCTCGGACAAATTATACAGAGGAATGCTGAACTACGGAATAAAACCTACCATAAACGGCGGAAATAATGCGCCTGTTGTGGAAGTCCACATTTTGGATTTTGACAAAGATATTTACGGCGAAAAAATTGATATATCTATTTTAGAAAAAATAAGGAACGAAAAGAAGTTTAATTCACTGAACGAGTTGAAACAACAGATAAAAGAGGACTTAAAAAGATGCTGAAAGTTGTAATAATCGGATACGGAGAAATGTTCAATAATATGATTGCGGGTACGCTGGATTCGGGCTCAAAGATAGTCGGCGTATTCCGTCATGACCGTGTTAAATATCTGAGATTTATTCGTTGGTGCAAGGATATTATTAACCCTGATATCGATTATAACTATATAAAAAGTTATAATCTGCATGAGATAAAGGCAAACAGCGCAAACAGCGAAAGCTTTAGAAAACAATTGTTAAAACTTAATCCCGATATTATGATTGTTGCATCTTGGAGTGAAAAAATAGAGAAAAAAACATTCGGTATGCCAAAACAGGCAACATTGAATATTCATCCGTCACTTTTGCCAAAATACAGAGGACCGAACCCTTATATTCAGGTAATCAAAAACCGTGAGAAAAAAACAGGAGTTACCATTCATCTAATGGACGAGGGCTGGGATACAGGCGCTATCTTAGACCAGAGAGAGGTTGAAATTCTGCCGACCGATACGGGAAAAGAACTTAAATCGAAAGTATCGCTTGTTGCAAGAGGTGCAATATGTGAACTGTTGCAGAAGATGAGTGAAGATGTGGTTTTCCCTGTCTCACAAATGGAAGAAAGAGCAACGTATTTTTCTAATGATTTTGATACCGATATCCATTTTGAAAAACCTGTTGAAGATACAATCGCACAGATTAGAGCGATACACCCGTGGGGCAGATGCTATTTCTATCACAAAGGACACGCGATGTACCCTAATCCGTACAGACTTACGGTCATTGATATAGACGCACACGACCATAAAATAGGCGAAGTTGTTGCAACGGATTTCAAAGACAGAAGTATAACCGTTGTATGTCCGAACAACAAACTCCTGCGAATGGGCGGAGTAAGACTATACGGAGTTTATAAACGCTTCCTTTCAAGGGGTTATATCAAACGTGCCGTAAAAATCGGTGACGTTCTGGAATAAGCCTGATATTTATACCTTTTCTTTTCCGTTGATATCATACAATATTTTCAAGAAATTCTCATCCTTTGTATGGGTGCTGAAAGGCTGCGGAATGAATTTTTCTTTGTATTTTTCTATCGCATATTGATCCGTCATACCTGAAATATAGTCCGTAACAATGCGTTCAATACGTTTTTCATCGTCGCAGTAATCTCTTAAAAAGTTCATATAATATTCATACAAAGTTCTTACGACGTGCCTTGCTTTGCCCTCTTCAAGCTTTGCAGGGGAGTCGGTATAGATATTTTCAAACATCCAATCTCTTAAAACCTGCGTCATATCCCAACATTCGGGATCCATAGAAACCTTATCACTGTCCATTGAATTATTAACTATTGCTCTAATCATTTTGGTCAAACGTTTTGACGGCTTGGAAGAAAAATACTTTTTGCACTCTTCGGGCAGGTCATCCTCCGTTATAATCCCCGCTCTGATTGAGTCTTCAATATCGTGGTTAATATAAGCGATTTTATCCGCATATTGTACAACCTGACCTTCCGCGGTTTTCGGCTTATAACCCCAAGTATGGGTATAAATGCCTTCAATGGTTTCCTGGCAGAGGTTCATATCTTCTATAACTTCGACTACACGGACACTCTGTATATTATGATGGAACCCCGTTGATACAAGCTCGTTTAATACGGATTCTCCGCAGTGCCCGAAAGGTGTGTGCCCGAGGTCGTGCCCTAAAGATATCGCCTCAACCAAATCTTCATTCAGTCTCAAAGCTCTTGCAATTGTTCGCCCTATCTGTGCGACTTCAAGCGTATGAGTCAATCTTGTTCTGAAATGGTCGTCGAACGGTGATAAAAATACCTGTGTTTTATGTTTTAGACGTCTAAAAGATTTGGAGTGCAAAATTCTGTCTCTGTCTCTCTGGTATTCAGTTCTCAAATCAGACGGTTCTTCCTCCCGTTTACGTTTTGCAAACCTGCTTTTTGCGGCACAATCCCGCAATGTGTTTATTTCTCTCTCTTCAAGTTGTTCTTTTATCGTAGTCATAAGTATTTCAGGATTTTTATTCCCGCTCCTGCCCGTAGTATCACATCTTATAACCCGATTATATTCTATTTTTCAGGGTATAAAATCATATAATCAATCTATATTGGGGATAAATTTCTCTATAATTTTGACATTAATATATAAAAGGACTTCTTTCTTTTGCAAATACTACATCAATTCCCAAAATTTCTTTAAATACGTTTAGGATTAGTATTTCGCTTTCAAAATGCCCTATATCAAATACAACGGGTTTTGCCTCTAATGCAGTATGGAACTTTAAATCTCCGGTTACAAATGCATCAATATCAACGGAGTTCATAAATTCACTCCCCGAGCCTGCACAAAAGCCGATAGAAGATATTTCTTTTTTATTTGTGTTATTAACATATATCAGATGCGGGGATATTTTTCTCAATTTTTGTACAAAATCCTCAAGCGCAATCGGATTATCTAACCTTACAATCCTTACAAACTCTTCCGCTGTCTCTGTCGGTGTAAGCCCGAGTGCCTTTATCAAAGTGTCGGTTGTTCCGCCGTTTGCTTTGTCCATATTTGTGTGAGCGCAATACATATCAATATCGCGATATTCCAACGGAACATAAAACAGAGGGTGATGCGAGATTATCATATCACAGCCCTGCTCTTTTGCCTGTCTGTAAACATCATCGGTAATAGTGAGGGCAAGCATAACTTTATTCACTTCGTTCTTTTTGGTGCAAACAGCCCAGCCCGAACAATCCCATTTTTCCTGTGTATTTAACGGAGCAAAACGCTCTATTTTTAGTGATAAATCGTATTTATTCAAAAACGTACTCCAATATTTTCTTCGCAATATTATCTTTGGAAGTTTTATCAACATGTTTTATTTCAAGGTCTTTGTTTAAGATATAGACTTCATTTTCGTCGGAGGAAAATCCGATATCTTTTCTTGAAATATCGTTAGCCACAAGATAATCACAGCCTTTGTTTTTAATCTTAGTTTTAGCGTTTTCAATTAGGTTTTCGCTCTCCGCGCAAAATCCGACTATTTTAAGGTCTTTAGAATGGTTTTGAGAAACTTCTTTTAAGATATCGGGATTTTTAACCAATTCTATAGATATTTTGTCCTCGGCTGTTTTCTTAATCTTTTGTTCCGAGTAATCCGCGGCGCGATAATCTGCTACAGCCGCCGTCATAATAAGACAATCCGCGGACTTTATCTCTTCTTTTACCTCTTTTTCCATATCTTTTGCCGACTGTGTAACCGTTACTACGTAAGGTCTTTTGACGTTAAACGTTGATATAAGGTTTACCTCGGCACCCATTTTGTAGGCGTTATCCGCAAGAGCAAGTCCCATTTTCCCCGAGGAAAAATTAGAAATATAACGTACGGGATCAAGTTTTTCAACCGTTCCGCCCGCAGTCACAACAATCTTTTTCCCTTTTAGCGGTAAATCAGCATTTAAAATTTCTACTGTTTTATCGTAAATCTTATCCAATGCGCAAAGCCTGCCCGCACCTTCCGTTCCGCAAGCAAGATATCCTGTTTCCGGCTCAACTATTTTATAATCATTATCTTTTAATTTTTGGATATTCTCTTGAACAAATTTATTGTTCCACATATTTGTGTTCATAGCGGGAGCAATAACAATAGGTTTATTGAACGCGCACGCGATTGAGGTCAAAAGGTTATCGCAAATCCCGTTTGCAATCTTTGATATAGTGTTCGCGGAAGCGGGAGCTATAACCAAAATATCGCCTTCATCGCAGAGACTTATATGTTCGGGTTTATACTCTTTCATATCAAAATTGTCACAATAAACTTCATTTTGAGACAAGGTCGCAAGAGTCAATTCCGTCACAAAATTGAGTGCATTTTTCGTCACAATGACTTTTACGTTAAAGTTGTTGCGTTTATACATACGGATAAGTTCGCATATTTTATACGCCGCAATTCCGCCCGTTATCCCGATTAGTACGGTTTTATTCAAGTTGTTGTTATTTGTCTGTGTCATCTTTTCCGATAATCTTTTCTATTTGTTTTACGGCATTTTCGACGGTATCATTGACTACTATATAATCAAACTTTTTGGAGTTTTCTTTTTCAAAATCCACAAACTCAAGCCGTTTTTTGATAGCCTCTTCAGATTCCGTATGTCTGCCCTTTAGCCTTGATACAAGCTCTTCATAAGACGGTGGAGCTATAAAAATAAGAACTGCCTCCGGCATTTTGTCTTTTATCTGCATCGCACCTTGAGTATCAATCTCTAAAAGTACGTGGTTACCGTTTTTGAGTGTTTCCATAACGAAATCTTTTTTGGTTCCGTAACAGTTTCCCGAAAATTCCGCCCATTCAAGGAAATCACCGTTTTCTACATCTTTCATAAACTTATCACGGGTTGTGTAGAAATAGTTTTCGCCGTCTTTTTCTCCCGGACGAGGATTTCTTGTCGTACAAGAGACAGACAATTTTATATCATCATGTCTTTTCAAAAGCGACTTTATGACGGTGCCTTTTCCGACACCCGATGAACCCGATATTATAAATAATTTGTTTTTCTTCTTACGCATTTGTTAGAATTTTATAAAAAAAACACTCATCTTTCAAGAAATATGAAGAAGTATATTAACAATAAATAAAAGCACAAAAAGTGGGGTTTAGGTACTATCGCTCCGAGATTTATAAAAAGCAGGCATAAAAAAAGCTATGTTTAATACATAGCTGTTGATTAGGGATATGTGTATCGTCATTTGTTTTAAGGAGTATACTGTTAATATAGCAGTCGTTTTCGGAAATAAAATCATTAGAACGTATGATATTATGTTATGAAAACAATACTCTAAGTGTATTCCATTTTGTAAACCCCGTGATATTGCCAATGTATTTATTTTTATGAAGAGAAACTAAGCTTATTCCCCTATTTGAAAAAAATGTTATAATATTAGCATGTCAGGAGAAATAAAATGAAAAACTTTAAGAAAATATTTGTTATATTAGGATTACTTTTAATATGTTTCGTAGGATTGGCAAAAGCCGATACCCCGATTAGTCAGGTTAGGGCAAGCCATATCCTTGTTGATAATTATTTTCAGGCGGAACAGATTAGAAACGATATCATCAAAGGAACCGCACCTTTTGAATATTATGCAAAAATGTATTCCAAATGTCCGTCAGGCAAAAACGGCGGAGACCTCGGATATTTCGGCAGAGGTCAAATGGTTCCGCAGTTTGAGACGGCGGCATTTAATCTGCCTGTAGGCGAAATCTCAAAACCTGTCTGGACACAGTTCGGCTGGCACATTATAAAGGTCACTGACAGACGATAAAAATACATCATTTAGTTGATGACACTCTGAAATATATCCGTAATAATAATTGTAGCGGGGAGATGTGAGTATGTTTAATAATATGAACAACGAAAATATAATCACCAAATCTCAAATGTATGAGCGTATTCAGCCAAATAAAATTTTGGGTGACAGTTTCGCGAAGACTATTAATTATTACGGCATACACAATAATTTTTCGCTTGATATCCCCGAAATACTTGAGGAAGAAAGAAAGATTCAGGAAAGAAAAAACGATATTGCAAAGTTCACCAAGCTTGCAACTTCCGATATAGAAAACACTTCTCATAACGACCGTATGAAAGAGTTATTATCGGATAAATCCTTCCGTGATGAGTATGAAAAACAAGCCTTGGCGTCTTTAGCCTCCAACTCTCAATTTTTAAATGACCTTGGGCTTTTATAGTGATAAAATTATATTAATGTTTGAGAAGTTAAAGAAATTTTATTACACAAAAATATTGCGCAGAAAATACTACCGCGTCGGGAAATGTAAAGGCTGCGGCAGATGCTGCCGTCAGATATATGTCCAGCACTCGGGCGGAGTTATTCAGACAGAGGAAGAGTTTGAAAAACTCAAACGTCAGCACGTGTTTTATACCTACCTGAAAGTCACGGGTAAAGATGAAATAGGCTTAATCTTTGAGTGCCAAAACCTTGATCCTGAAACTCACCTATGCAAAATCCATGATAAACGCCCCGGAATTTGCCGACGCTATCCGCAGGAGGAAATATTTGCCATGGGTGGCGTCCTCGCGGAAAACTGCGGGTATAAACTTGAGCCCATAGAAACATTTGAAGAGATAATGTCTCAAGTCAAAAAAGATGCAATGAAAGTAACTCTCTGGGACAGACTTTTCGGCAGGCGGGGAAATAATTAAGGTTTAAGTTAAAGATTAAAGTCCAAAAATTCGCATAATTTTATATCAAAAGCAGAAGCGATTTTGAGTAAATTTGTATATTTAATATCCGTTTTACCTGTTTCTATATTGCTTATTCCGTGTACGGAAATATCGGATTTTTCAGCCAATTGCTCCTGGCTCCAATTTCTTTTTGTTCTCTCAAATTTTATCTTTTGCCCTAGTTTAATTAATTCAATGTTGTCCATATATAAATCTTATCAATTTGACTTGATTAAATTAACACAATATAATGAATAAATAATCAATAAACTGAATAGATATGCAAACATGGGTAATTTAAAAAGAACAATATTAATAGATTTAGATGGGGTACTTAATACATATAAGGGCAATTTTATTGAAACATTCATCCCCCCGATAAAAAACGGTGCAGATGAATTTTTAAAAGAATTATCCAAAAAAAATATAAAATAAAAATATTTACAACCCGAGATAAACTGCTAACATCTAAATGGATATCCCAAAATTGTATAAGTAAATACATTACAGGAATAACCAATATTAAAGAACCCGCATATTTATATATTGATGACAGATGTATACAGTTTCGTGGAGATTATGAGCAATTAAGACAACAAATTAATAACTTTGATGTTTGGTATCACTAGATTTTATTATTTGTCATGCTGAACTTGTTTCAGCATCTTTAACTACATCTTTTCAGGAGCACTTACGCCCAAGATATTCAATGCCGTTTCAAGGATTATTTTTACGGAATAAATCAGGCAGAGTCTTGCTTTCATTATTTCCTTGTCGTCGCAGATTACTCTGTTTGAGTTGTAGAATGAGTGGAACTCGCCTGCCAAATCCTGAACATAACGGCAGATTGTGTAGACTGCTCTTGTCTTTGCGGAATATACAATCGTTGACTTAAATTCCTCAAGCTTTAATATTAGTTTCTTAGCCTCCGGTGCGGTCTTAATCATACCGCCAAGGTTGAAGTTTTTAAAGGTTTCTTCCAATTCTTCTTTTGTCATCGGAGCAGGCGATTTTTCGCCTGTTTCAGGATTAACTTTTTCGCTCGTTGCGTGTCTTAAGATAGAGCAAGCTCTGGCATGAGCGTATTGAACGTAGAATACTGGGTTTTCATCCGTAGAACGTTTTGCAAGCTCGATATCAAAATCGAGGGTGGTGTCTATACTTCTCATAGCCATCCAGAATCTTGTCGCATCGACTCCGACTTCGTCAATCAAATCTTCCAATGTAATCATTTTACGACGTTTTCCCATTCTGACTTCTTCGCCGTTAATGATTAGGTTTACCAATTGCCCGAGGAGAATTTCCAACTTGTCAGGATTTCCTCCGAGTGCTTGGATAGCAGCTTTTACACGCGCAATATAACCGTGGTGGTCTGCGCCCCAAATGTTTATCAATCTGTCAAACCCTCTTGCGAGTTTGTCCATATGATATGCGATATCAGAGGTCAGATAGGTGTTTGCGCCGTCTGCTTTCTTCAATACTCTGTCTTGGTCGTCGCCGTATTTTGTCGTTTTGAACCAAACGGCACCGTCTTTTTCGTATAATTCGCCTTTGTCTTTCAATTCGTTAAAGTATTTATCGACCTTACCCGTTTTGTACAGGTCTAATTCCGAATAGAATTTGTCAAAATGTACTCTGAATTTGTCTAAAAGTTCTCTTTGGACGCGTTCCATATACTCTTTTGCGTAATTTGCAAGGGTTTGAACGTCGTCTGTCGGTTTGTTTTCCGCGAGGAATTTTTTAGCGACGGGGATTAGGTATTCGCCTGCATAATAGTTTTTTCTTTCCTCTTCATCTTGCGGAAAATCAACGTTCTCGCCCAGTTCCTGTTTAACACGAATTAACATTGAACGTCCGAGTTTTTGGATTTGTCCGCCCGCATCGTTTATGTAAAACTCTTGGTATACGTCGTGTCCGTAGTATTTCAAGAGGTTAGCGAGCGAGCTTCCCATAGCAGCCCATCTGCCGTGCCCGATGTGGAAAGGTCCTGTCGGGTTTGCGGATACATATTCAAGGTTAATGTTTTCCTTTTCTATGTGTTCGGGTTTTCCGAAGTTTTCTTTTTTATCCAATATTTCGCCTACAACGCTTGCGAGTACTTTATCGGATAATTTGAAGTTTATAAACCCTGTAACAACTGTTACTGCAAAGTTATCTGAAGACAGATATTTAGAAATAGTGTTTGCAATGACAGGCGGAGCCATTTTTGCATATCTTGCAAGAGATGCTACGTTTACGGCAAAATCTCCGAAATCGGGATTTTTCGGTTTTTCGGAAACGAGTTTAATGTTTCCCGAGTTTAGGATTTCTTCCGTCAACCCGCCGAGTTCGTTATTTTGTACCGCTTTTTTGACTGCCTCTAATGTGTCATTCAATACTAAATCTTTAAACATATTTCATCCTCTTATCTTCTATGGTTTCAATTATAACCCAAACAGATACGGGAACAAAATTATAAATTATGGCAGTAAGATACTAAGGTACGAAGAAAGTGCAAAGTGATATGTGCAAAGTTCAAAGTTAACCGCTCCGCGGAGTTGTATGATATTATTTTTTTTGAGATTCTTCGCACCTGCCTATATCGCATGTGCTCAGAATGACAGTTGCGCAGGGGTATTCGATGATTCAAATCTCGGAAATCTCACGTTAATTGTCATCCTGAGCGATGAACTGTGTGTCAATGCTAAACCATACAAATAACAGCGAAGGATCTTAAAATATTAGTTTGCAGCTTGTAGAGTAGACTTCAGTCTACCGAAGGATTAATAATTGCTCTTCCTCGCCTCATGTTTTCTAATATTTCCAAGTTTTTACGTAAAAACGTAATAAAACAGACACATCCCATTAAAGGTAGTGAGCTATACTCTCTACGGAATAATTACGAATTACGCATTACGAATTATTAATTACATTTACCCCTACCCCTTGGCACCGGCGAGGATTTTTGATTTAAAATTGTTCAAATCTTCCATTGTATCAATACCGATTGGTTTTGTTTCGGAAAAATCTACTTTGATTTTCATACCGAGTTGTAATACTCTTAATTGTTCAAGGCTTTCTGTGAGCTCTAATGGCGTTTGGTTGGCGTGAGTCATTTTGAACAAGGCTTCGCGCTTGTAGCCGTAAATACCGATGTGACCGTAGAATTTTGAATGTCCTTCGTTTCTTTCATACGGAATTTTTGAACGTGAAAAATAGAGCGCGTAGTTGTTCATATCAAACACGCATTTTACCAAATTCGGATCGTTTACTTCTTTCAAATCCTTGATTTCTGTTACAAGGGTTGAGACGTCGGCGTTATCGTCAAACTTAACCATACGGATAACTTTGTCGATGTTTGCGGGATCAATCATAGGTTCGTCGCCTTGGAGATTGACTATATATCCGATTTCGGGGTGACGTTCCGCAACTTCGGCTATTCTGTCGCTTCCGCTGTGGTGTGCCTCCGATGTCATTTCAGCCTCTGCGCCGAAAGAGAGCGCAGTTTCATATATTTTTTGGTTGTCGGTTGCGATGATTACTCTATCTGCAAGAGTTGCTTGTACCGCTTTTTCAAATACCCATTGGATGATTGGTTTTCCGCCTACTTCGATGAGGGGTTTGCCTTTTAGTCTGCTTGACGCGTATCTCGCGGGAATAATAACCGCTGTCTGTTTATCCATTTTCCGACTCCTTATAATTCAGTATTCATATACTCCATATTATACACCCGATTAAAAAAATGTGAAATATTGTTAGGATTTTAGTCTTTTTAGTCTGTATGGCAGACTTCAGTCTAAAAAATGATATTTTTATTGCTCCCCACCTGTGCGTGTAACAGAGATCCTTCGCTGCTATTTGAATGGTTTAGCCCTGATTCTACGGTTTATCGCTCAGGATGACAATTAACGTGCAATTACACGGGTTACGCCCTCGGAAGTTCCGGCGTTACTGTCATTCTGAGCACATACAACACAAGTGAGTGCGAAGAATCTCAAAAAAATATCGGTGCGAAAAATTCACCCTTCAAAGCTACATCCAAACATCCGCGTAGCGGATCTTAGTACCTTAGTGCCCTAGTGTCTTAGTGCCTTAATTTATATTTACCCCTACCCCTAAAAATATTTACCCCCACTACTTGAAAAGAATGTAAATAAATGCTACATTAGACATAGCAGACTGACAGTTTAAATAAGGAGTATCTATAATGGGTTGTGATTGCAAAAAACGTAAAAAAATAGCAAAAGAAGCACTTAAGGTCTTAGGAAAAGATAATTTTGTATTGATTATGCACGGAGGAAGTTTCCCTTCCCGCAAAGGTGAAGATACAGGGTTCGGGAATATGAATTCTAACGCCGCAAGAGACGTAATCGATATGTCGGAAGGTTTGTTTAACGCAATCCAACTCGGACCTGCAGGAAAAACAAAATCATCCGATTCATCGCCTTACACGGGTACAATCTTCTCAGGGAACCCTCTGTTCATCGACCTAAAACAACTTACAACAAAAGAATGGAACAATATTTTATCAGAGGAAACCTTCAACAAAGTTGTAGAAAACAACCCTAAAAAAGACAAGGGCAGAACAGCTTATTCATACATCTACAAAGCTCAAAATGATGCTCTTAAAGAAGCTTGGGAAAACTTTAAAAACAGTAAAAAACTCCACAAAGAGTTTGAAAAATTCAAAAAAGAAAAATCCTTCTGGCTCAACAATGATGCTTTGTATGAAGCCTTATCAATAGAGAACGGAAACGACTATTATCCGAACTGGAACTCCGAATTGGATAAAAACCTGTTGAACCCGAAAACTCCTGATGAAAAGGCTCAGGCAGAAAAACGTATAACAGAAATAGAAGATAAATACAAAGATGAAATAGATTTCTACAAGTTCTGCCAATTCGTTTTAGACAGACAACTTGAAGAAACAAAAAAATATGCAAAGAAACATCATATCAAAATGATTGCCGACAGACAGGTCGCATTCTCTGACAGAGATGCTTGGGCTTACCAATCATTATTCTTGCCGGGTTGGTGCCTCGGATGTCCTCCTGACTACTTCTCTAAAGACGGTCAGGCATGGGGATTCCCTGTTATGGATCCTGACCAAATGTTCAACGAAGACGGATCTTTGGGCAAGGGCGGAAAGCTCATGAAAAGACTTTATGAAAAGATGTTCAAAGAAAATCCGGGCGGCGTCAGAATCGACCACATCGTTGGTTTGATTGATCCTTGGGTTTATAAATCAGGCAAAAAACCGAAAGTTGAAGAAGGTGCGGGCAGATTGTATTCATCACCTAAACACCCTGAACTTTCAAGATATGCAATCGCAACTGCTGATGATGTAAATGAAGAACTTGAACCTGATAAGGAAGAATATATCAAGACTCTTAACCACAAACAGGTTAAACTGTACGGCAGATTTATCGAAAAAATCGTTATCGCAGCGGCTAAGGAATGCGGTTTGAACAAAAACGCAATCGTTTGTGAGGATTTGGGTACCTTAACAAAACCCGTTGAAGAAGTAATGAAAGAATACAAACTTCAAGGTATGAGACTTACCCAATTCGTTAAACCTGACAAACCTAATCATCCGTATCGTTGCAAAAACATTGAAGAAAATGTTTGGGCTATGGTCGGCACTCACGACAATGAACCGATTTCTTTCTGGGCAAGAGATATGGTAGAAACCGAAATCGGCTACGAACACGTTAAGAACTTGGTAGCGGATTTATATCCGGAAGTTACCGATAAGGAAGAAAAAGATAAACTTATCTGGGATTTAACTCACGATGCAGAGTTGTTGAAGAAAGTTAAATTATCCGAAATTTTTGCTTGCAAAGCTAAAAATATTCAGATTTTCTTCACCGATTTCTTCGGTATAGACGATGTCTACAACAAACCGGGTACATCAGGCGATGAAAACTGGTCGTTGAGACTTCCTAACGATTATGCGGAAAGAAAACCGATTAATTTGAACGAAATACTCGCTATGGCAATCAAATCAAGAGGTTCTAAGTTCGCTAAGAAACACCATAAATTGTTGGAAGAATTGGCTGAATAGAATAGGTGCTGCAAAAAATTGCACCCTACAATACTGAAATAAAGTTGGTGCGGTAGTGACCGCACCCTACTTTAAAAGGTTAGGCGGTGGTGACCGCAGGGGGAAATGGGTGAATGTTTTACCGTGGCTCCCAAGGAAATGCAGGTTGAAACTTCCGTATAAATAATTAAATATTTGATTAAATGTAGGTCAGGCACTGCCTGACAAAAATAATGAAATATTAGAAAAATGAAAAAGATAATAAAATTATTTTTTATATTAACATTATTTATTCTTTCGCCGATGGCGTTTGCGGAGGATGCAACCACGGTTATTCCGACTGATGCGAAGTTGGAATACAACCACGGGATTGACTGCTACAAACTCGGGCAGTATGAAGAGGCTGTCGCCTCGTTCAGAACGGCAATCAGACTTGCACCCGATTACATCGATGCTTATTACAACTTAGGGAACCTGTTAGATTATCTTAAACAGGCGGATGAAGCTCTGTCTGTATTTGAACAGATAATCGAGAGAAACCCAAAGGAATATGAGGCTCTGTACAATGCCGCAAAATTAAGCGCACAATTGGGTGACAGAGTGAGCGCAAGTAAATACCTCGGGATGATACCGTCTTCAAGCGGATATTATGCCAAAGCTATGAACGAGGTATCAAGGTACAACGTTAAGCCCGCAGGCAAAAACAGACCGTCAAACGTCAGCCAGACAGCGGGAATTTATCCTAACATAACAAGCCCGACAGGGGTAACAACGGATAAGTTCGGAAACCTATATGTATCAAGTTTTACCGATAATGCGATTTTTAAATTTCAACCTGACGGAAGAAGAGTTTTGTTCTTCAAGAGTCATTTACTGAACGGGCCTATTTCGCTCACCAGTGACGACAGCGGAAATATATATGTCGCAAACTATAACGCAAACAATGTTTTGAGACTAACCCGCTCGGGAGCGTGCTCCGTTCTTACAAAAGACGTACAAAAACCATACGGCGTACACGCCGACGGGAATATGTTATTTGTCGCATGTCAGGGCACAAATTCTATTTTACGACTGAAAATCAAGTAAGGTATCAATGCAGTAAGAGTTGGTAGACTAAAGTCTATCCTACAAAAAGATTCTTACTCTCTACCTTTGGGAGAGGGTTGCAGTCGTTTTGTTTCAGGATGAAACAATTACGAATGCGGGTGAGGGTTTGTCTTAACAAATAGTTCGCAAGCTAAAGTATCGTTGCAAAACATTGCCCCCTACTTTTCTAAATATTTTAATTTGTGATTCTTCGCACTTGCTTTTAACACTTGTGCTCAGAATGACAGTAACGCATGTTATTCTGGGTTACTTCTGCCCCCTACTCAAAATAATTAATCTTCATTGCCTTGCGGACGTCATGGAGCGTTTTTTGTGCCTCTGCTCTTGCGACTTCGCAACCGTGTTTCAATATGTCATAAACTTCGGGTTTCCTTTGCTCCCATTCTTTACGGCGTTCACGTATAGGTTGCAAAACAGTTTGCATTACGTTGTTCAAGAACTTTTTAACTTTGACGTCACCGAGTCCGCCTCTTCTGTAGTGGGCTTTGAGTTCTTCCAGATTGTTGTATTCAGGTAAAAATTCTTTGAAATATTCATCCTTGCAGAATGCATCAAGATAAATAAATACAGGGTTGTTTTCGGTCTCGCCAGGATCTTCTACTCTCAAATGGTTTTGATCGGTATACATAGACATAATTTTCTTTCTGATATCTTCAGGCTCGTCTGATAAGAATATGCAGTTGCCCAATGATTTACTCATTTTTGCTTTGCCGTCTAACCCCGGAAGTCTCAGGCAGGCATGGTTTTTAGGCAGGATGATTTCAGGTTCAACCAATGTTTCACCGTAAATCATATTGAAACGTCTTACAATCTCTCTGCATTGTTCAATCATAGGCTCCTGATCTTCGCCTACGGGAACATGAGTTGCTCTGAATGCTGTAATATCGGCAGCCTGACTAATCGGATAAACGAAAAATCCGACAGGAATATTTTTCTCAAAATTTCTCATCTTGATTTCCGTCTTGACGGTCGGATTACGCTGTACACGTGACACTGTAACTAGGTTCATATAATAAACCGTAAGTTCCGTGAGCTCGGGAATCATAGATTGGATAAAAATATTGGTTTTAGCGGGATCAATCCCTGCTGCAAGATAATCGAGCGCAACTTCTATAATATTGTCTCTGATTTTTTGCGGGTTTTCTGCGTTATCGGTCAAAGCTTGAACATCAGCCAGCATAACAAAAATCTTGTCAAATCCGCCTTGGTTTTGCAATGCCACACGCTCTCTCAATGATCCGACATAATGTCCTATATGTAATTTCCCTGTCGGACGGTCACCCGTCAAAATAATCTTGCCCATATTCTTTCCTTCTTAAATGTTTTGTTTAGTTTGTGCGGTGGTTATGTCGGTGTGTGGCAGAACCCTCACCCTACTCTCTGACAGGAGCATATATTTACCCCCGCACCCTGCTTAATAAGATTATAGCAAAAAATCGGGATTTATAACACACGCAATAAAAAAGATGCCCCGAATATCGGGACATCTCTTTTTGTATATAATTATGAAATTATACCATGCTCATTGGTTTAGGACCTGCATTAGTGATTTCAGCCGGCATGTTAGGATACTTCTCAGCGAAGTTATCGTTGAACATTTGAGCCAACTTGTTAGCAGCCTTATCGTAAGCAGCCTTATCAGACCACAAACCTCTAGCGTCTAACATTTCAGCAGGAACATCAGGACAAGATGTAGGATAATCTACATTGAAGATGTCATGGTGTTTAAATTCAACGTTATCGAACGAACCGTTCAATGCAGCTGTTACCATAGCTCTTGTATAAGCCAATTTCATTCTCTTAGCACCTGAAGCAGCACTTCCGCCTGCCCAACCTGTGTTAACTAAGTAAACCTTAGTGCCGTATTTTTCAAGTTTTTCACCAAGCATCTTAGCGTAAACTGAAGCATCCATTGGCATGAACGGTTCACCGAACAATGTTGAGAATGTAGGAACAGGTTCTGTGATTCCTCTTTCGGTACCGGCTAATTTAGAAGTGAAACCTGTTACGAAGTGATACATAGCAGCGTTCTTGTCTAATCTTGAGATTGGAGGCAATACACCGAATGCATCAGCTGTTAAGAAGATAACAACTTTCGGAATACCACCCATTGAAGGGATAGCTGCGTTATCGATGTAGTTGATAGGATAGCCTACACGAGTGTTTTCAGTGTACTTGCTGTCATAGAAATCAAGAACTCTTGTTTCAGGATCCATAACAACGTTTTCAACCATTGAACCGAATTTGATAGCGTTGTAAATTTCAGGTTCGTTTTCCTTTGAAAGGTTGATACATTTAGCGTAGCAACCGCCTTCAAAGTTGAATACACCGTCAGGAGACCAACCGTGTTCATCATCACCGATTAACTTACGGTTTGGATCAGCTGACAATGTTGTCTTACCTGTACCTGACAATCCGAAGAATACAGCTGTTTCATGAGTCTTAGGATCCATGTTAGCTGAGCAGTGCATAGGTAATACGTTTTTCTTAGTCATTACATAGTTCATAGTTGAGAATACAGACTTTTTGATTTCGCCTGAGTATTGTGAACCTGCAATCAAAATCATATGTGCTTCATAATCGATTGAAATGAATGCTTCTGAGTGAGTACCGTCAACTTCAGGATCACATTTGAAACCAGGAGCACAGATGATAGTGTAATCAGCTTCGCCGTAGTTTGCTAATTCTTCTGCGGTTGGTCTGATTAACAATTGGTGAATGAACATGTTTTGGCAAGCAAGTTCGTTGATAATTCTGAATTTTTGAGTGTATTTCTTATCAGCACCTGCATAACCATCGAAGATAAATATTTCTTTACCGTTCAAGTAGTTAACCATTTTTTCTTTAATCTTGTTAAAGTTTTCTCTTGAAACAGGTCTGTTAACCTTGCCCCAAGCGATTTCGTTGTGGATACCTTCAGTATCAACAATGAATTTATCCTTAGGTGAACGACCGGTATATTTTCCTGTTGTAACAACCAAAGCACCGGTTTCAGATAATGTACCTTCGCCTCTTCTCAAAGCTGCTTCCGTCAATTGAGCCGGAGTCCAGTTTCTGTGAACGGCTGAAGGTGAAGTAATACCTAATTTTTCAATTCCATAAGTTTCCATAATTTCATCTCCATTTTCTTACGTGTTGATTACACCATTAAATATATAACAAAAATTTTTAATTTCAACACCCTGTAAGAATTATTTTTATTGACCTGTAAACCTTTTTTAGCGTAAAAATAGTATTTAAAAGCAAAAATCAAAGAGCATAGTCTGAAATGCAACAATAACAACGATATCAGCAATGTAGATACCTGTGGATTATTTAATCTCACGGGGAACGTTAGTGCATAAATAAATAGTACGATTAATTTATGCAAAATTATCGCTCCGCGTTGAACCTCTCCTAACCTATCTCAAAACAATACTTAATTGCTTTTTGCCAGAGTTCCTCTGGGGCGAAACATGTATGTAACCGAAGTAGGCGCACGGGTTGTGCTTGTCACAA
>DLEF01000022.1 GCA_002481545.1 Cyanobacteria bacterium UBA7753
TTACGTTTCGGTTTGGAAGACGGCAGACAAAGAACACTTGAAGAAGTCGGTCAGTTGTTCGGTGTTACAAGAGAACGTATCAGACAAATCGAGGCTAAAGCTTTAAGAAAATTACGTCACCCTAACCGTCGTAAAAAATTAGAAGAATATGTAGAATTATAATAATCTGACCCGTTATTTTGAAGATTTTTCATAGTTAATGCAGATTTTTGTAAAGTTTTGTAAAAATATGTGCGTTTAACAATTGAAAAATTTTCAAATACAGTGAATAATACCAAGGGTTCCGATTTGAATTAAAATTTGAATCCTAAAACGGAAAGTTAGTGTACATAAAAATATATATGCAATATAAAATTATTTTAATGGGAAAGACAACAGTAAACAGAAGGTAAATCAACAACATTCGTGATAAATTCATGTTTGGTCTTTTGCCGATTTTCCGTTACGGTTAAGACATACAATTGAAATGGAGATTATTAAACAATATGAATAAAACAGATTCAAATTCCTCGGTTATTACTTCGGAAGAAGAAGGAGTTACCATTTTAGATTACGATGAAGAAAAATCAAGTTTTGTAGGTAACGGTTTTAATACAGACCATATTGAAGATTTGGTTACATCTAATCCTTTGAAACCGAGAGCGAATTATGCAAATGAATTATCATCTGGCAGTACTTCCAGCGCATCTGATGATCCTGTAAAAGTTTATTTGCGTGAAATCGGACGTATTAAATTATTGAATACGGAAGATGAAATAAGATTAGCAAAAGAAATTATGGAAGGCGGTAAAAAAGGCGATATCGCTAAAAAGAAACTGGTACAAGCCAATCTCCGTTTGGTTGTAAGTATCGCTAAAAAATATGTAGGCAGAGGAATGTCATTCTTGGATTTAATTCAGGAAGGTAACTTAGGGTTAATAAGAGCTGCCGAAAAGTTCGACCATACAAAAGGTTTCAAGTTCTCAACTTATGCAACATGGTGGGTTAGACAAGCTATTACAAGAGCTATCGCTGATCAGGCAAGAACAATTCGTATCCCTGTTCATATGGTTGAAACTATTAACAAGTTAAGAAAAATAACCGGTAAGCTCTCTCAAGACTTATTGAGAAAACCTACCGAACAAGAGTTGGCAGAGGCTATGAATATGTCTTTAACTAAGCTTAGAGATATTATGAAAATTGCTCAAGATCCGATTTCCTTAGAAACTCCAATCGGTAAAGAAGACGATTCCAAGATTGTAGATTTCATCAAGGCAGACTCTTCCGACGCTCCTATAAAGAAAGTTTCTTCCGATTTATTAAAAGAAGATATTGCGGAAGTTTTATGTATGCTCTCACCTCGTGAACGTGATGTTTTGAGATTGCGTTTCGGTTTGGAGGACGGAAGACAAAGAACATTGGAAGAAGTCGGACAGCTGTTCGGTGTTACAAGAGAACGTATCAGACAGATTGAAGCAAAAGCTTTGAGAAAACTTCGTAACCCTAACAGAAGTAAAAAATTGAAAGAATATGTTGAATTATAATTCATAATAAAAAGCAGGTTAATTGTTAACCTGCTTTTTAGTTATTTATGGGTAGTGTTGCGAGCGTGATACATTTTTGTTAAATCACTTATTAATGGTATAATGTTGCTTGTAATAAAAGAATATAAGGTACAGTCCGTACCCGATAAAGGATAAACATAATGGGGAAGAAGTTTTTAGGGATATTATTAGGGTTAATGTTAACCGTAACTTCGGCATTCGCGTCAAAATTACCGACAGATGTGCAAAGTTATTTGAAAAAGAATATATCAGGCGTAGATATCAGATTTGACGGCGTAATTATATGCCCTGACGGGACATTGTATTTGCCTCTCTACCCTGCATCTTTTAAGAAACCTGAAACTTTCGGTGTCGATAAAACTTATCCCGAAGGAACAGCTTTATCTCATAAACCTGATGTTGTAATATTCAATAACGATTTTGTTCTGTTAAAGATTATCAATTTGCCTGACGGCAAAAAGACAGTAAAACGTTTTGATAAACCGCCTATACAGGTTAAAACGGGTATTTTACCGCAGGATATGCTTGTGCCGAACGGACTTATTATCCCAGAAAATATTAAAGGGATTATCGGAAACTTGGATATAAAATTGTCCCCTGAAACGGAAATAAAAGTCGCTTCCGATGTTACTTTCAGTGCGAAAGTTTACGATGAAAGCGGTAAAAAAGTAAATAAATACGATAACAAATCTACAATTTCACAAATGAAAAACAAAAACCTCTATATGGTTACGTCATATTCAAAAAATATCGCGGTTGTAAACGGGGAGTCTTTCAAATCGGATTACTCCTTATCTCAGATTGCAACCCCTATTGATGCTCAGATTACCAAGGATAATAAATTTTTGATTGTAACGGCATATGACAGCACTATCGTTAACGTTATATCAATCGCGGATGACAGAATAATCAAGCAGTTGGATTTGACGACTCAAGGCGGAGACATTGTCATGGACTATGCCAACAACAGAGCATATATCTCATCTCCTGTCGCATCAACCATATACGTGCTTGATACTACAACCATGACTTTGGTTCAAAAAATCAAAGTAAACGGCAGATGTGAAAGATTGTCCTTGAGCGGAAATTATCTGCTCTATGTTGATAAAAACTCCGATACAGTTTGGTCTATAGAGCTTGCGAACGGATATAATTTGAGAAACTTGGGTAAATTCCCTAATATTTCAAAGGTTATATTGCATGACGGTATTGTATACCTTGCAAGCAGAACAAAAAGCAGAGTCGCCGTTATTAACTACGATACAAAACAATTGATAACCGAGTTTGATACGGTAGAAAAACCTATTGATATGATGATTTACAAAGATTGTCTCTATGTCTTGGGTGCTCAATATAATCAGATTCAGGCATTGAGGCTGTCGGATAACGAATCGGTTGCGGTCATAAATATCAAAGGTGACGGGTTCTCAACAAAATTCTGCCCGATAAATGATAAAGGTTTGGTTATAGTCTCCGATACGAAAAAGGGTAGATATACCATCGTTGACTTAAACTCAAACAAAGTAATCAAAACAAACGGAACAGAGTTGCCTGTCGCAAATATCATTGTCGGAAACAAAATCAAAAAGATAAACAAGTAATATGAATAAAGAAGCTTTTAACGAAACCTTGAACGAACTGGAAGTTACCCAAAGGGAGTTTTGGAATATCCCGAGAGAGACGGGCAACTTTTTGAACATGTTAATCAAAATCCGTCAGGCAAAAAGTGTTATCGAAATAGGCACCTCAAACGGATATTCAGGTTTATGGTTTCTTGAAGCTCTCGAAAAAACAGACGGGACTTTGACGACTATTGAATATTATGAAAAACGCCAAAGTGTAGCAATTGAAAATTTCAACAAATGCGGATTTGAAGGCAGATACAATGCCCTGCAGGGTGACGCTTGCGAGCTTTTGAGCAATCTTCCCGACGATGTGAAATTCGACTTTGTATTCATAGACGCTAACAAAAGGGAGTATATAGAGTATTTCGAGATTTTAAAGCCTCATCTTCTTCCGCATGCCATTATTGCTGCTGATAACGTATCTTCTCACAGACAGAAGGTTCAGCCGTTCTTGGATAAGATATTTGCCGATAGTGATTTTCAGAGCGAAATACTTGATTTACCTGCAGGGTTGTCGTTGTCGTATAAGTTGGTGTAAAAGGTTTTTATGTAATTTCGCTGTCTTGGATTATTCGGGTACGCCGAACACTGCAATGACTAAAAGTCCTGACGGACTTAGTCGTCATTTACGTGTTCTTTGCTCTCACGGGTTAGGCTCACTGTCGTTCGCCGTCACCCTACCGAAAATCCGCAAAAAAAAGAGCCTTTCGGCTCTGAAAATTTGTGAAGTGTAGTGTGTGTAGAAAGAAACTTGTGTCTTTTTCTCTAGTCCTCGTCCCCAATATTTTTATTGGGTTCCTCGTGTGTGTTTCTTCTCTTTATACTCTGTACTCATGTAAAGTATTTTTTGTTTTGAAAATTGACTAAATTGTATATACTTTTTATATTATTGTTACAAAACTTAATAAACATGCTGAAAACCTACGTATATCGCGATAAAGTCATGTTCTGCAACATGCTGTATAGAGTCAGAGTATATACTGAAAAATAAAAATGTTAGACAAGCTTGACAATTATAAATGATATGATAGAATATAATTGTTAGGCAAGCCTAACAAAAGGAGTAAAGATGACAACAACCGCTTTAAGTTCAGGTTTGGAAGACTATCTTGAATGTATTTATAACAACTTAGAATCCAACGGCAGTGTAAAAGCTATAGAAATATCCAAAGAATTGAATGTTTCCAGAGCCTCCGTCACCGATGCCCTCCACAGACTTGCCGAAAAAGAATATATCAATTACCAAAGATACGGCTCAATTGATATTACTCCTAAAGGGGTAGAGAAGGCCAAGGAAGTTACGGGCAAACATCACGTTCTGACTCAATTTTTTGAAAAAGTTCTTAATCTGTCCGAAGCTGAAGCATCCGAAAACGCATGCCGAATTGAACATGTGATTACAAATGAGGCTTTCAAAAGGTTAAAGGTGTTTACAAGCAATTATAAAAAGAGAAAAAATGATTAGTGCAATCAAAACAGCAGGACAATTTCTGGATCAGCCTTTGTTGGTAGCAAAATTCAAAAAGGCTGTGCCGGGGATTATGGTAGCGGGAGCAGCTGCATTTGATGCTGACAAAATTCACAAAGCTCCGAAAGAAAACAAAAAGAAAACTGCGATTAATACAACGGCAGTTCTCACGGCGACAGTAGCCTCCGCACTTGCAGCGCCAAAGATGGCAGCCAAAGTGGTCGGAAAAGAATATGACAAATATTGTATAAAAGATATCAAAGCCAACAATAAAAAAATTGTAGATAACTTTTTATCAAATGAAAAAGTTTCGGACGGTGTAAACAACATCCTCCAAAAAGCAAAAGATAAAGTCTTAAACTACAAGGAAATAAAGACTCTGCGCAATGAAATAGGACAGACTGACTCTGGGGACAAGTTTATAAAAAAACTCATCCCCGAACCTGAAAATGTTACCGCTCATGATATTAGAAAAGAAATCGGAAGACTCTCTCTTATCGGACTTATTCCTGTGGCGGGGGGTGTCGCAGGAGGTATCGCAGGCGAAAAAATGTCCGAAGGAAAAATTACTAAGAAAAAATTAGGCGATAAGGTCAAAGAGGGAACTTATCAATACCTTGCAAATATATTCCTCTGTAACATAGGTGCAGGGCTTGCGCTTGCGGGACTTGAAAAAGCAAACATAAAATCAAAATCCGCACGTGCTCTCGGTATGGTCGGCGGAATTGTCGCGACAGGGATTGTCGGAGGCAGTGCCATTGCTAACTTTATCGGTAAACATTTGATTAATCCAATCTTTGACGGGAAAAAGCCAAAAGAAGAAAAGAAAAAAGAAGGTTTAAATTCCGAACGAAAGCCCGAAATTATCGATATTTGTCTTCACACAGATGATATTGCCACTGTTGCCGTAATGTCCGGATTGAAATGGATAGAACCGGCACTTCCTATACTATACGGTATTTCGGGTTATCGTGCGGGAATAGGTTACCGCAACGGTAATAAAAATAAAGCAGATAAAACAGATAAAACAAAGAAATAGGTGTTAGTCATAATTTCGAAACATATAAATGCGGTAAATTTACCGCATTTTTTTTGTCTTTTGTCTCGCCCCCACCTGTGGGAGAGACCGCAGCTGTTGTACCAAAGATAATTACAGATGCGAGCGAGGGGGGATGATATAAATTTATTCTTTCATCTTGCAGAAGCATTGGCAAATTTTATATTTTTGGACGTTAAACCTAATATGAAAAGTATCACAAAAATTACGGGATTAGAGAAAACACAGACTCCGAGAGGGGTTATAAAGCGTTGCCATAAAGCACTCGACTCTATGAAAACCATAACTCAAAATTCTGTCAACGATTTATCAGAGAAAAATAAAACCCTCTTGCGCGAGAATACGCCCGCAAGAATGAAAGAACTTGCTCAATTAAACTGTCTTGCCGCGGACAAAGTTAAAACGACTCTTGATAAAAAATATGGTGAACATAATTATGTATTGATAGCCGTCGGACGTTCGGTTTCTTCAATCGTTGAATTGGCGGGAAAAATGGGAGCTGATACAAAGAATATTCCTTTGTCGGGGCTTAGGTTTATGCCCCTTGAAAGAGCAAATATCCAAAAGAAAGACAGAACGGCATACAGAAACTATTTAAAGAAAATCGGACTTACAAAAGATATCTTAAAAAATAATCCTGATAAACATTATATTCTGACAGATTATACATATTCGGGACGCTCACTTGAGAGAACGAAAGAGTTTCTCCAATCCGATGATATGTTAGGTAAAACATCCAATTTGTCTGCACTTCCGATTAAAGATATTTTAGGGGAGGATTATAAAATAAAAAAATATGATACACTGTTCAATTTCAACAGGTTTAAATATTATTCACACGTAGGGAAACTCCCCATTACGGATTTAAAGAACGTAAACAAGCAGGGAAACCCTAAAAAAGCTTTTGAATATCAGGGCAATATAACAAAAGGGGTCAGAAAATTATTCTGGTTTAACGTCTTTGATAACTTAAACAAAAGCGGTTATAAAAACGCAACTCCTAAAAAGGAAATGAATGCTCTTACCCGCCATTATATGACACAGAAGGCGATGAAAAACAAAGTAAGAGCATCGGTTAAAGAGAACAACGCATTATTATTTGACGTTTTGGGTTAAGCAACGGTACGGATTTTTGTGTTAAGATAGAGTTACTTGGGAGAGAGTAATGAAAGAAAAGATTCTTATACTTTGCGTAGTTTTATGTACTGCCTTATACGGCATATGCGCGACTGTCTCAAAACTCAGTGAAACAAAGGATTACGAGCAGTATTCTCAAGGACTGAAACTGTATAAAAGCAAAGATTTTAAGGCTGCTTATCATCATTTCGGCAATATTTCCTTACTTTCCCCGATAAAGACTCCCGCTATGTTCAGACGGGCGAGATGTTCAGAGCAGTTAGGCGATATAAGAGGTGCGGAAAAGAATTATTCCAAGCTGTTGTTTATGTATCCTTATTCCGAACTTTACGTTGTGTCCGAATATAACCTCGCAATGATTAAATATCAGTCTAACGATAAATCAGCAAAAAAACATTTTTTACATATTATAAAATACTATCCTGATACGGATTATGCGCTTGCGTCGGAATATTACCTCGCGAGTATGGATTTGTCCTCCGCAAACAAATCTCATTTTTACGGCAGACGTATGAGACTAAAGCGCAAAGCGATTTCTCATTTTATAAAATATATAAAACTCTCGCCTGACGGCAGATTTGCTCAACCTTCCATTGATAATATAAACCAATCGGGAATTGTTATCTCATATGATGATAACCTTGTTATCGCGGATTCATATTATAAACGTAATCTATATGCCAAGGCTGCGGAATACTATAAACATACTCTTATAAAAAATTCATGGGCAAAGTATGCCAAGAATGAATTTAAAAGAGGGAGCAATCAGTTCGCAAAATCACTCACGGAAACGGGGTTGAAGAGTTATTCCGAAAATGTTGACCGTCAGGATATGTATGACGCGGTGGACGGATATATAAACTTATCGGATAACAAACTGTTTACGATAAACTACCTTTTAAAGAAATATCCGCAAGCTGAATGCACGGATTATTTACTCTTTTTGAAGGCGCAATATTCTAACGAAAATAACAAGTACAGCGTATATTCGGAACTTTATAACAAATATCCGAACAGTAATTTCTCGGCGGAGGCACTGTACAAAGTATTTTTATCAAATATATTTAAAAAAGATTATGAAAACGCTCTAAGGCTCGGACAAAAACATTATTCACAGTTTAAAACCTCCGACACGACGCCTGCAGTTCTGTTTTGGATGGGAAAAATATACGAAAAGCAGAGAAATTATCCGCTTGCAAAAAGTTATTATAAAAACGTAATCGCAAAATACCCTGACAGCTATTACAGCTATAGGGCTTATTCAAAGCTGAATAACAAAGATTGGTTTATTGATAAAACAGTAAAAAGTAAACCGATAATCTTCCCTTGCGAAGATAAAAAAGAACGTGAAATGATATCCAAGCTTATAGAACTCGGCGATTATGATTTTGTTGAAGAGTTATACAAGGATAATAAATTTGTACAAAGTTGGATTGCTTACAAACAGGGCAAACCTGTATATTCGGTAATACTTGCCCAAGAAGCGATGAAGGATACCTTCCCGAAACCTGATTTTACGGATGTACGTTGGAGATTGGTCTATCCGCTGAATTATTACAGCTATGTTGATAAATACAAAGGGGAACTGGATCCGCTGCTCATTATGTCCGTAATCAGAGAAGAGAGTCACTTTAGCCCTGATATTAAATCACCTGTTGGTGCGGTCGGGCTGATGCAGTTGATGCCTGCAACGGCGCAGGAGATTGCAAACGCTAACTCTTTGAGCGTTCATCTGACCAATCCGCAAAACAATATCCACCTCGGGTGTTTGTATTTTTCAAAGATGAAAAAATCATTGAGAAACAATGACGCTTATGCGGTTATGGCGTACAATGGCGGTTGGCACAGCGTCAACAGATGGATAAATACCTTGAGTTATGATGATACGGATGAGTTTATCGAAAAAATTCCTTATCCTGAAACACAGATGTATGTCAAAAAGGTTTTGAGAAGTTTCTGGAGCTATTCTAATATTTATAATTAAAATGCAGATTTAAAACAGAGACAGTTGTTTTTCAAAATGTTTCTTTAAGAAGGATTTACGGTGATATTTTGTAAGTCCGTATTTATCAATCGCGTCAAGGTGTTCTTTTGTGAGGTAGCCCGCATTGTGTCCCCAACCGTATTGAGGGAACTGTTTGTCGAGTTCTTGCATATATCTGTCACGGGAAACCTTTGCTAAGATACTTGCAGCAGCGATTGAGGCTGATTTGCCATCCCCTTTTATTATGAATTTTTGCGGGTAATTGTAGTTTCTGATTAGCCTGTTCCCGTCAACGAGCGTCAAAATATCGTCTTTGCCTGATTTTTGGATAACTTCTTCGCAGGCAAGTTTCATTGCTTTCAAGGAGCAGGCTAAAATATTTGTTTCTTCTATCTCGTCTACTTCTATGCAGACGGTGGAATTAATGCTTTCATTTTTTATGAAATCGTATAAATACTCTCGTTTCTTCGGGGTTAATTTCTTGGAATCATTCAAGAGAGAAAGCTCTTCTTTCAATTTTTTCGTTATTCTGTCAAAGTGAACCGCGCTTGCGAAGACTCCGCCCGCCCCGGGACCTCTGCCTGCCTCATCCGTGCCGACAATTACTTTTTTAAAGCTCTTATCAAATTTGAATAAATCGTTAATGATAGTTTCCATAATTCTATTTTACCACACCGTAAAATCGGAATTATTTAACGATTGCTTTCGGCATAACGCCTGCGGCTTTTGCGTTATTTACATATCCGACGAGTGCGTTATAAACTCTTGGGTTTAAGTTGCCGGCTTCAACGTCTTTTTTGATAATTGCGAGTGCGTCTTCTGCGGATAATGAATTTTTGTATGCTCTTTTTTCTGTCAATGCGGAGTATTTATCAGCGAGAGATACGACTTCCATATTGATATCATAGCCTTGTAAAGTATTTTTGATTTCAGGGTAGCCTGTGCCTTGTTTGTTTTGGTGGTGATATTTTACGATATTCAAAATTTCAGGTTCAATATTTTGACCGGCGAGCAATGCATCGCTCAACTTGGAATGCAGGTGCATAACTTTCGTTTCGTCTTCGTTCAATCTGCCTTTTTTGTTTAAAACTTTTGTAGGGATAAGAACTTTTCCGATATCGTGCAAAAGCGCACCTTTTTGGATATAGTTTACATTCGCCTCTTCTTTCAAGTCTGCAGGCAAGTAGTTGTAAATCCCGAGAGCTTTGTTTTTAGTGTCTACACAGTGGTTATAGGTTGTATTTTTAAAGTTTTCTACGTTAATGGTTGGTTTAATGTTATTTTTTTTCAGGATTGTATAAACAACAGGGTTAGAGTCCATCATCCCTGCGATTACTCTTGTATCCATATATTTGTCAAGTTCTCTGTTGCCGATGAAATTATCAGTCGGTTTGCTTACGCGAGTGTATCCGGATGTCCTCAGAGGGGAAACACCATACACTTGACCTATGGGTAAAGTATTATACACACTAAAATTCATACACAATTAACCTATATGTTTATATAAAGTATTTTATTTACGGAGAATTTACTAAAAGGCAAAGTTTTGTAAAAATTTCTTTACATTTGTACACAATATGTTATAAAAAATCATAAAAATCAGAAAATGTATATTCAAAAACGGACTGTCAAAATATAGGACTATTCGCCCGTATTTACCCCTTTACTCCTTTTGTTTTCCATTCCTTGTAGAAATAGACGGCGAGGAATAAGTATACAGCCCACATAACAACGGTTGAATATGCTCTGTAGCCTGAAAGTATAATCTTAATCCACATTAGAGTTGTTAACAGATTGACGATGCCCCAAATTATCCATTGTTCTATACAGCGTTTTACGGTCAGATACATGCCGACCAGTGACAGGGCGGTTACGATTCCGTCAAAGTACGGGTGAGAGTCTTTACAGAAGATTAGGAGGATAACCGATATAATACATAATATTGCGGAAATAAAAGTTAGTAAAAGTTTGTTTTTTACCCCTGTTTTATAGATTTCGTTAGTTTTTTTATCAAGGTGTTTGCTCCAGTTTATGACGCCTAAAATCTGCATCGGGATGTAGTACAAGAGGTAGAGTAGAAAATTGCCGTAAATGCCGTTTGAGAAGGCTAAGAATGCATAAAAGCCCGAACCTGTGAGTCCGAACAAATAACAGGATATTTTTCCTTTGCCCGCGATTATGGTATAAGTAATTCCGCAAAAGGCTGATATAACGGCGATTATGCTGTCGTGAAGGATTGTCGCATTATAGAATATAAGGCACAGTATCATTATATATCCGATGATTTCGCCTTTTTTCCAGCCTGATAATTCTTTTTTTATTATAGTTTTGAGTGTGTTTAGATTATCCAAAAAAATTCAACCTTGTCATTTACTTAACTCTGTTTTCATGTTATCTAATAAACAGATGAAAGTAAATTTCTTAAACAACATTTATAAGAACAGGTATTTTAAAAAGGGGTTAGAGGTCGCAGCAAACAACGGTGCTCTGTTTTCGGCAGGGACTGCGCTTACATTATCGACCGTAGCGAGACCTATTTCTATTTATGCAACCCCTCATACCGACAAAGAAAACCGAAAATTTGCGGTTGCAAAGTCTTTTGCATCTTCTCTAATCGGGTTTGGGCTTATGCTCGGGGCGACGCTACCTATGTCAAAGAGCATGAAAAAGATTGACGCGAACCCTGATAAATACTTAAAGAAAGATACAATCAACGCTTTGAAAGACGGAACGAAAAAACTGACGGAATCAAAGGGGTATCAGTTTGCGACGCAGATGTTTAAGCTTGGAACCGGTGCAATAACGGGGATACCAAAGGCGGTTGTGACTTGTGCTTTGATACCGCCTATTATGGCGTTGATATCCCCTAAGAAACAAAAAGAACAGTCGAAAATTGCAAATAATGTACAGCCGAAGAAAGGGTTAAACTTTACGGGTGCGTTGCCGAAAGAACCTTTGACAAAAGGATTTGCAAAGATTTTGAATAATAAAAATTATCAAAGTTTCGCAAACAAACATAAAGACAGCAATTATCCTATGCACCTTTCCGTTTTGACAGATACTCTGAATACGGCGGTATTTATGGAAGAAACTTACAGAAACAAGAAGATAAATGAGGACAGAAAAAGAGTTCTGGCTGCAAATGCGGGGATTTCGACAGGCATGAGTATCGTTGGCGGGTATACTTTAGATAAGGTGCTTGATAAACCGACAAAGAAATTTATCAAAAACTTCCGCGAGGCAAACAAGGGTGATGCCAAATTGGAAAAATATGTTGAAGGGATAAAGATTGCGAAACCTGCCCTGATTTTAGGCGGAATATATTATTGCATTATTCCGTTCTTTGCCACACTGTTAGCGGAACAGACAGGAGCTAAGAAGAAAACCTCCTGTTAACGAATTTTTTCGTATCAGGGTTGTATTCAAAATATCTTGTAACATTAGCTTCCTTCGGGACACTTCGCTGAAATCTTTGAATAACATCACGACCGTAGATGTCTCGAACTGTTGATATTTTGTCGTCATGTTTTTTATCTTTTTTATCCGCACCATTTCCGTTGTATGCTCTTGCAACCAATTGCATAATGACTTCAGGTTCATCCGTATTTATTCCTTTAGGAATACTTGTTGAGTCATTTGATATCTGTTGCAAAATGGTTTTTACATATCCTGATAATAATCCGGAGCCTACAGCCATATTCAAATCTGCGTCTCTGTTATTTTGTATTGCATTAAACAGAGTGTCTGTATTTTGGTGATTTTTCTTTATTCTTTTTATAAAATCTTTGTCATAGTTAGCAGGATTATGGAAAATGTTATTTACGCCTACCTTTGTCAATTGCATCATGCCTTGTCCGTTTGGTGTAAATACGGCATCATCCGTCCCGCGGAATTGAGATTCTTGAGCTATTATTGACGCAACAAATGTAGGGAAATAATCACTTATTATTTTAGAATTTAAAAGTGCTTGAGCTTTTTTCTTTACTTTTTTATCTTTTGTATTTTTGATTATATCCGAAAGTATCTTTTTCGGATTGTTTTGATTGCCGATTTTTATTATTCGGTTTATCAAATCATATTTATCATCATCCGTTCTGCAGTCTTCGGGATTAGACATAATAGAGGCAATACCGTTACGGTTTTCTTTGTAAGTTTTTTCTTTCTTCTGAATTTTACCGACCAAATCGTCTACGAGTGCATCAAGCTTTGATGTCTTTTCCGTAAACATTAGGGTTAAATCCATATCTTTCAGTTCTTTGTCGAATTTTTGAGAAAAATCGCCCGCATCGACTCCATATAGTTCGGCTTGAGCAAGGAGTTTATACTTTATTATATTGATATAATTGTTTCTCTTGTCGCCAAGAGCTCATCTGCGGTTTGCGATATGCTGAATGATTGATTCGCCGTTTGCTTTCTTGTATGCGGTTAATACATCTGCAATATTTTGATTAGCTATGGATGCAAATTCTTTCTTTGTTTTATCATTCAATGTGAAATCGCCTAAATTTTTGACGTGAGCATTTACCTCAAGTTTATCCAAGAAGTTGAGAACATCACCTACCTTTATTTTTTTACTTAATCCTTTCGATTTTATCAATTTTTGTATTTCGGCAGGTTCCAGTGTTTTGTTTTTGTTTTGGACTCGTGTATAAAAATCTTTGATTTGTGAACTTGTCAGGACGCTGTCTTTTTTACCGGAGGCACTGTCTATTTCATCAAAAATTCTTCCGCAGTCAGAGCCTTTTATATCAGCTCTTTTTAGCGATTTTAAATTTTTTGATGTATCAATATTTTGCGCTGAGGTCTGTATGTCGGAAAACAAACTCTGCATTTCATTTTCGTCCAGTTTATCATCGCCGTTTTGGTTGTACTTGTTAAATATTTCTATCAGGTTAGGATCGTTCAAGTCAGATTTTTTAAGCTCCTGCTTGAACATGTTGGCATTCAGTTCCTGTCCTTTATTACCTAACACACGGATACTGACATCTTTATTTTTACTCATAAAACTATTAACGGCATTTTTTATACAGAACTTTAATTAATATGAAGAAAGGTTACAGTGCTGTGCTTTCGAAAAATTGAAAACTGACAGATAAATGATGTTAGCGGGAATATTTAGGTAACATTTATATTTACCCCTTGACAATTTACATTGTAAATAATATGATTAAATAGCTGACATCATTGGGGTGTCGCCAAGTGGTAAGGCAGCGGTTTTTGGTACCGCCATCTCGTTGGTTCGAATCCAGCCACCCCAGTTTTTTAAAAACAGACCTTGAAATTTTCAAGGTCTGTTTTTGTAATTTAACGTTAGGTTGAGTTGCATGGTTAGTCAGATATTTAACTAATCCGTTCATCATATTTACTCCAGCAAAAAATCCGC
>DLEF01000047.1 GCA_002481545.1 Cyanobacteria bacterium UBA7753
CACTACCGCACCAATATTTATGCTTTATTAAAACGTACATATAATTACTGCGGGTTTAATAAATAAATTTTTGACTTAGTAAAAATAATCATTAAAAGATGAGTAAATTCATCCGAAAAGATGAAAAAACGGTTAAAGGTATAAAGGTTATAAAGATTATTCCGATATTAAAGGTATAACGGTTTAACTAACGAGTGAGGTAAACATGAAAATCAGCACAGGTATCAGGTATTGCGAACCGGGTATAAGAGCATCCATAAGAGCGATGCAGGTATCAAACGAGCTTTTGGCAATTACTAACGAAAACGTAACAGGTTTCGATAAAGTCGGCTATCAGCGTAAGCAACCTGTCGTGTCTTCATTTACCGAATATCTCGGGGTTAACGGTATTTCAACAAACGTTGACGAGCAGGTCGGTCGTATCCAAATATCCGAAAGACCTTTGGATATTGCGATTGCAACAAAAGGGTATTTCCAGATAAACACCAAACAAGGTGTTATGCTAACCCGTGACGGCAGATTTAAACTCGATAAAGACGGAAACCTTTTAAATCAGGAGGACGGTCAAGTCTTATCAGATAGCGGTACGCCTATCAAATTGCCTTTCGTCCCGAAAGATTTAAAACAAATTAAAATAGACCGTAAAGGCAGACTCAGCGTATTCAACGAAAACACAAGAAAGCTTGAATATGTTGCAAGAATGGGAGTTGTTGACTCTCAAGGTATGGCGGTAATGCACCCGGATGTAAAACAGGGTTACAACGAATACTCAAACGTTTCACTGCAGAATGAGTTCTTATCCGTAATGCCTACAATAAGAGCTTTTGAAGCAAACAGACAAATATTTATAATGCAAAACACTAACATCCAAAAGGCGATAAGCCAATTGGGTTCGGCATCATAGGAGGAACTGAATTATGATGTTTAATGCACAGGCGATTGTAAGAAAAGCTATAAACAACGCCACAACACAATTTGATAAACTCGGTTATGTAGGTAACGATCTTGCCAACTACAATACCTACGGTTACAAAGGTATCAGATTTGAGCAAATGCTCAGAGAAGACGGCTACGTTACCGGTGTTCAAAGAACGGATTGTAAACAAGGTTCTATCAGAATAACCGAAAATCCTTATGATGTCGCAATTGCAGGTGCGGGCTATATCCCCGTAACATCAGAGGACGGCGAAGTCCAATACACCCGTGACGGTTCTTTCGTACAAGGCAAAGACGGTTATTTATACACCAAAGACGGCTGGATGGTAGGCGGAGGTATCAAAATCCCCGCAAACAACTATAAATTCCAGATAAAGCCGAACGGTGACGTATACACCTATGATGAGGCAGGTTCATTGCCGAAACGTGTAGGAACAATCCCTTTGGTTACATTCCCTAACCCTGAAAGATTGGAACAGGGAGTTAACAACAAACTTGTTGCAACGGAGGATTCGGGTGAGCCTGAATTGTTGCAAAATCATCAGAATATAAGACAAAACTCAATAGAAATGTCAAACGTAGATATCTACGCATCCGTAAACGAAATGCTTCGTTTAAACGCTTCAATGATTGCAAGTATGCGTCTGTTGAAGGTAGCGGATGATATGTATAACAAAGGTATAAATATTAGAGAATAATAAATCTCGGAGGGTTTAACTAATGGTAAGCAGTTTAAGTTTCAGTTCCTTGGGAAGTATAGGGAAAACATCACTTGCCTTGGATTTAATAGCACAAAAACAAAGAGCACTCGGTGCAAACCTGGCAAACGTCGATACACCGGGGTATGTCAGACGAGATATAGATTTTAGCCAATATTTAGGCGGGGCAACATCCGCTTTGGAAACAAAATTGGCTCAAAAAATGGGGCCGTCTCCTATGTTTCAGTATGAAGAAGAGGTTAACATCAACCCGACACAGGAATTGACGGAAATGCAGAAAAACTCAATTCTGTACACAATGGCAACAAGAAGAATGTCAAATATTATTACTCAGATGAAAACAGTCATAAATGTAGGAAAGTAGGTACGTTATGGGTATAATGGAATCAATAGATATAGGTGCAAACGCCCTAAAAGTACACGGTTTAAGAATGGATATCCATGCAAAAAACATTGCAAACATTGATACTCCAAACTATGTAAGAAGAATACCAATCCTGAACGCAACGGAAGATATCTCATTCAGAGGGGTTTTAACCCAAATGAAAAACGATGTTTTCGGTTCGGGAACGCTCCCTTATACGCAAGGCGGAGTTGTTTTCAACGGGGTTGTTGAAGATCCGACCTTGGGTGAAAGATTATATGCTCCGGGACACCCTGATGCAGATGCAAACGGATATATCCGTTCATCAAACGTAAATGCCATGGTTGATATGGCAGATGCCGTTTTGGCACAACGTGCTTATGAAGCCAACCTTGCTGTTGTAAACATCACAAGAGCTATGGCATCAAGAGCTACGGAAATCGGAAAATAATGATTTGTAATTGACAATTACATATAGGGCATTTTTGCCCAAATCCCGCAGAGCATGGCACAATATCCCCTATGCTTTGTATATAGGGAGAATTTTTGAAAAAATTAAATTATAAAGGAAACACACAAGACTCAAAATATACATTTACACATTTACACCACAAAAGGCGCAAAGCGCAGATATTTTTGACTTTGCACATTTAACTTATAACTTAAATACATATATCAAACCTTAAAAAGGGAAAAATCAAACCGTTTGGTCAGGGAAACCTGACCTTTTTATTTGTTTCTGAAGTATTTATATCATAACAAAACACCGCAAAGTTCAACTCCGCGGTGTTTTGGAATTTTAAAATATTTGTATTATTAAACCTCTGCCAACTGTTCTTTCAAAGCGTTAACAGTGTTTTCCAAGGTTGCTTTATCAAATATGTTATAGGTTGTAATATCCGAGCTAATCTTTCTGTTCAAACCTGCAAGAACCTTGCCAGGTCCTATCTCAACAAAGGTATCAACCCCTTGAGCTATCATTTTTTGTATTGTTTGTGTCCAGTGTACGGAAGAGTGTATCTGCATAGGCATTTTAGCCTTAAAATCAGATGCTGATGTTGTTGCTTCCGCATCAACATTTGTATATACAGGTAACTTAGCATCATTCAATTCAAAATCAGCCAAATATGCTTTAAACTGTTCTCCTGCTTTTTCCATATATTTAGAGTGAAAAGCCCCTGATACAGCGAGCGGAATAACTCTTCTGACGCCGTTTGCGAGCATATAATCGCCGGCTGCTTTTACCGCATCAACATCCCCTGTCATAACAACTTGTACAGGTGAGTTGTAGTTTGCGATATCAACATATCCGACTTTTCTGCCTTCGGCTAAGCCCGCTTGCAATTGTTCATCTGTTGCATTCAAAACTGCAGCCATTGTTCCGCTTTTGGTTTCGCCCATAAGGTCTGCTCTTTTTTGGATAAGTTTCAATGTGGTTTCTAAATCCATAACCCCTGCAGTATACATTGCGCAATATTCGCCGAGCGAATGTCCTGCAGTGTAATCGGGAGTAATATCAATCATACTCTTGAATGCTTCCATAAGCGCAATTGATGTTGTAACAATACAAGGTTGAGTGTTTTTAGTTTGTTTTAAGTCTTCTTCAGGACCTTCAAAACAAAGTTTGGTTATGCTTTTGTTTAAAACTTTGTCTGCAGTATCGTATACATTCTTTGCACTTTCATAATTTTCGTATACATCTTTTCCCATTCCGACAGCTTGTGCGCCCTGTCCCGGGAATATAAATGCTATCTTTTTCATATTTTCCCCTTCAATAATATTCCTGTATCTATAATTAAATTATATCAAAAATATGTAAAACAGAAATTTTTTATTTTTATTGTATAATAATCATAAAGAAAAATAGGGGTATGTATGAAAGTTATTGATGTTACAAAGGTTGCAACGGAAGTTTTTGATATAGAAGCAAATGCTATTTTAAGATTGAAAAAATCATTAGGTCCTGACTTTGATAAAGCAATAGACCTTATGTATAACTGCAAGGGCAGAGTAATCATTACAGGCATGGGCAAATCAGGTCTGATAGGAAAGAAGATTGCGGCGACTTTAACATCAACGGGAACCCCGTCATATTTCCTTCATCCCGCAGAAAGTACTCACGGGGACAGCGGAATCATAACAAGAGATGATTTGGTAATCGCTATATCAAACAGCGGTGAAACACAGGAATTGTTGAACCTGTTACCGCTTATCAAACGTTTCGGAGTTCCTATCATAGCTATGACGGGAAATATGAACTCAACTTTGGCAAAAGCAGGCGAATGTGTGCTCGACGTATCCGTAGAGCGTGAAGCTTGTCCTCTCGGCAAAGCTCCTACCGCAAGTACTACGGCAACACTTGCAATGGGTGACGCTTTGGCTGTCTGCTTGTTGGAAAAAAGAGGGTTTACGGAAGAAGACTTCCTTATCTATCATCCGGGCGGAGCTCTCGGCAAAGGCATCAAGTTCCACGTGGAAGATTTGATGATGTCCGACAAAGACAGAAAACTCCCGCTTGCGCATGAAGATATGAAATTTACGGATTTAATCCAATTGATTTCCGATTGCAAACTCGGTATGGCAATGATTGTTGATCAATCAGGCAGATTATCGGGTATGTTAACCGATGGTGATATCAGAAGAACAATCCTAAAATATCACGATATTACTAATCTGCTTGCAAAAGACGTTATGACGGTTAACCCTAAAACGATGGTAAAAGATGATTTTGCGGCAAAAGCTCTGCATTTAATGGAAAAATATTCCATTACAACTTTGCCTGTTGTAGATGACGACAACAAACCAATAGGAGTTGTTCATATCCACGATATCTTAAAAGCCGGCGTTGTTTAGTGGGGGGGTAAATATAATAACGTCTCCGTTTGATGTAATGTTGAATTTTTCGACATTACTGTTTTGAGTACTATTTTTTATTTGCTTTTCCGCTCAACTGTCCGCAGGCTGCATCTATGTCCGCCCCGCGCTCCAGTCTTACTGTTACTTTTTTGCCCGAATGTTCAAGCAGATATTTGAACTTCATTATCTCGTTGTTGGATGGTTTTTTGTACCCTGTCGAGTTTACGTCGTTATACGGGATTAAGTTAATATTACATTTCAAATCTTTCAACAAATACGCAAGCTCTTTCGCCGTTTCAATATCGGAATTAAAATCTTTTATCAGAATATATTCAATAGTTATGCGTCTGCCTGTTTTTTCAACGTAGTTTAAAAGCGCAGGTTTGAGTTCCGACAGAGGATATTTGTTTTCTATCGGCATGAATTTTCTGCGTTTTTCGTGTGTCGGAGCGTGCAAAGATATCGCAAGCGTAGACTGCAGTTTATGTTCGGCAAGTTCGTTTATCTTTGGTACAATTCCGCTTGTTGAAATGGTTATTCTTCTTGCACCTATTTGGAAATCATTGTTGAAAATCTCCAACGCTTTAAGAACGTTATTCAAATTCAAAAGCGGTTCGCCCTGCCCCATAAATACAATATTTGTTATCTTTAGCCCTGTATCTCTTTGAATTGTGAGCACCTGTTCAATTATTTCTTTGTAAGTCAAGTTTCTGATAAACCCGCGTTTTCCCGTTGCGCAGAAAGAGCAATTGACGGCACAGCCGACTTGAGAACTTACACACGCCGTAAGGTTTGCTCGGTTATCAAATCTCATCAAAACCGTCTCTACACAGTTTCCGTCAGGGTATTCAATCAGGTATTTCAAAGTTCCGTCGGAGCTTTTTTGTTTTATTTTTATTTTAGAATCCGTGACTACGGCAACCTGTTTCAACTCTTCTCTGAAAGATTTTGCCAAATCAGTCATTTCATCTATGGAAGAAACCGATTTTGTATAAATCCAATTATGGATTTGTTTTGCACGAAACTTTGATGCTTTCATCTCAAGCACAAAATTCGTTATTTCTTCCAATGTCATTCCCGCTAAAACTTTCATAAAACAATTATAACAAAAACGAAAGAAAAGAAATAACAATACCAAAAATTCATTTTTATTTACCTCTACTAACTTGACATTTGGGTATATCTAAAATAGGATATATATATTACAAGTTAAAAGGTGAGGCGACATGGCCAAGTGGTAAGGCAGGAGCCTGCAAAGCTTTCATCCCCAGTTCGAATCTGGGTGTCGCCTTTTTTATTTTTTGATTAACTTGGTTTGTTATGTAAGGCTTTAAGGCGATTGGTCTTATAATTATTAATTAAAATAAGGTGTGGCAGTAACCGCACCTTATTTTTAAATCATTTTATGTTCGTTATGTTTAGTTTCCGAGAATAATCGTAAAGTCGCTGTTCCCGACACAATAGTATCTCATAGGATCATAAACATACTGTGTCTTAGCAAGTGAAGGAACTTTTTCTTTCAGATATTTATAGAAACTGTTTGAAACATTGTTATTATGTGCGTGGAACTGCGTATGCGGTAATCCTTTAATTTGCATCATATTAACCGTATAGCCCAAACCGTTCAATTGAGACTTCAATGCTGTAGCTTTCTCTGCCTGTGCAGGAGTATACAAGATACCGCCTACGAGTTGAGCACTTGTATCTGCAGGAGCCTCTTCTCTGTAAATAAGTCTGTTTACAACATCCTGTACCTTATCGGGATCAAGTATCCAATAACTGATACCGCCTCTGGTATTAGGAGCTCCCGGGAGCATTGCAATCTGAATATTGCTTTCGTCAAATCCTTTCGCCATAGCAGCGAATTGGGTTAACTCATAAACCGACATATCTGTCTTTACATATTTCTTTGATATACCTACGATTTCAGGGATTTTTGTGATGACTTTAGGATTTTGCAATCTCTGTAAAAATCCTCTCAAGAACCATTGTTGTCTTTGAGTTCTGCCGATATCACCCAATGCATCATGTCTGAATCTTAAATACCCGATTGCCTCGTCTCCCGTAAGGGTATGATTACCTTTAGTCAAGTGAATATGGAGTTTCCCTGACCAGTCATCGTAGTTCATCTTACGTTCGACATATATCGGAATCCCGCCTAATGCATCAATGATAGCTTTTACACCGTCATCGTGGATACAAATATATTTATCAATATGTACGCCTAAAGTATCTTCTACCGTCTTTTTAGCCAAATCAATACCGCCGTATGCGTGAGCGGCGTTAATCTTATCAATACCGTGGTCGCCCGCGATATATACTTTACTGTCACGCGGGATAGATATTGCGTTAACGGAACGAGTAGCAGGATCTATATTCATAAGGATAATCGTATCGGAGCGGGTACCTTTCCAAGGATCTGTTCTGTTTCCGTTAGAATCGACACCTAACAGAAGAATATTCTGTTGTCTGCCGAATATAGACCAGCCGTTTGACGAGCGGGTATGAGATTTTATAACCTCTCCTATCGCCAAAAGCTGTTTTGTTATGGCTGAATCTTCACCAAAAATACTTATTATAAGTTCATCATTCTGTACAAACCATAATCCGAAAACGAGTACGCAACAAACTCCCAAAACAAAGGTCAATAACGACTTTGCAAAGTTTGAGGTATCTTCTCTTTCTTCTTTTATATGGTTTAGAAATTCCGTATAATCCTGTTCGTCCTGTGACGGTCTTCTATATCTATGATTTCTCATATTATTCATAAAATCTCAATCTCCCAAGTGATATTCTACATAATATCACAAACAGACCGATAGGGGTAAATCTTTATTATTTGTAATGTATTGTTGTGAATTTTTGATAACGAATTTATCTTTATTGTGACTCTTAACCTGTAATATGGATAAGGTATGCGGTTGCGAAAGAGAAATAAATAAACAATCCGACAACATCGATTGTTGTTGCGATTACAGGGCCTGACGCGATAGCGGGATCAACTTTCATCTTTTTAAGTACGAACGGAGTCAATGTACCGATTAAGGTTGCACAAGCCATATTGATAACCATGGAAACTCCGACTACAAGTCCTAATCCTATATGGTGCTGCCACCCCCAAGTTACAAGGGTTACAAGTGTACCGAAGATTATACCTATTAAAAGCCCGATTGCGGATTCTCTCATAATATGGTGGAATGCGGTTTTCAATGTTACTTGTCCCGTTGATAAACCACGTACGATAAGGGTAATACTCTGTGTACCGATATTTCCGCCCAACCCTGTAAGCAGCGGCATAAATATCGCTATAATCGGTAACATTGTTAAGGTATGACTAAACCTGTTTGCAACGTTAACAGCGAAAAATTCACCTATCAAGGTTATGAAAAGCCAAGGCGTTCTTGCTTTTACGGCGTGGAAAATGTTACCCGTTAAGATATCGTCCTCATCTTCAACCATTTCGGTTGCGATACCTGATGATGTATAGATTTCGTCCGTTGTTTCTTCTTCGACAATGTCTTGAACATCATCCCACGTAACAATCCCTTTTAATCTGTTATACAAATCTACGACAGGTAATGCGCTGAATTGGTATTTCATAAATTCATCGGCAATATAATCCTGTCTGTCGTCAATATGGAGTTTTACAACATCTCGCGTCATAATATCCGTTATTTTACTTCTGATAGGAGAAGTTAAAAGTTTTCTTAAAGATGCAACGCCGAGCAAGTGTTCCTGTTTGTCGGTAACGTAGACATAGTATAAATCCATGTTGTCTTTTTGCGCCTTAGACCTGATTGTATCAAGCACGTCTTTTATATCGGAGTCGGCACTTACGGTAAGAACCATAGGGTTCATAATACCACCTGCGGACTCTTCGTTATATGTCATAAGTTCACGGACTTCGGAGGAGAATTTTCTCGGCAATTTATCAAGGTATGATTCGGACTCATCCTCTTCCATATCGCCCAAGACATCCGCAACCTCATCGTGAGGCATTTGCGCAATAAGTTTTGAGGCGTGTTCCTGATCTATTTCTCCGAGCAATTCCACCTGTAATTGCGGTGTCAAATACTCAAGCAGGTCGGCTGCTTTTTCTTCATTCAAAAGATTAAAGCATGATAAACGCTCCGAAGGTGTCAGTTCGTTAAAAATATCCGCCAAATCCGCAGCGTGATATCCGTCGAGAACTTCTCTCAACTGTTTTGTGTTCTCGTCGTCTATTATCTCGCGTATACGTTCTACTACACTTTCAACATTTATCATACCGCCATTATACTATAAACCCTTTACGATTAGAATATCAGGTTTGGAAAATTTTCGAGTCAGAATTTTCCTAATAATATTTACCCCTAGTTTATCCAACGGAAGCTCTTGACGAAATCATCGCCGTTGATATCACCGAGGATTTTAACCATAAATTTTCTGGTGGCTTTGCTTGAGAATTCTATCCCCGGAATTTTGTTCAAATCGTTTAAGAACGGACTGTTGCTGTCTAAAGATATCCCCGGAATTTTGTTGAACAGTGTATTCAAAGAGATGTTTCCGACAGCACCGAGGATTGTGGAGGCTCTTCTGGACAATTGACCGAAGATATGCATATCGGCAATACTTGTATACAGGTTTATACTTCCTATCATGTAGAGATTTAAGTTTTTGCCTAAAGTATTTATTTCTATGGTTTTTGCGATACCGTCTTTAATGCGGATACGACCGTTTATGCTTGTAAATTCACCTGTTTTCATAGGTGTCATAATATCTAATATCCCGTTCATAGACAGACTCGTTATTCCGCCTTTGAGGAAGTTACCCGCTCTTAAAAGATACTCTAATGAACCCAGTTTCGGCATTCTGCCGTGTGCTACGTTGAATGTTCCCGAACCGTTCAAGGTCTTTATCGCGGTTTTTTCGTCATATGCGTTACAGCTCAAATCAATATGTCCCGTGAGGGATCCGAATATTTGGTTTTGGATATCAAACAAGGCATAAGAGAGGGTGTTCGCGTTTACGTCTTTTGCGTCCATTTCCATTTTCATATGGTTATTTAAAAGATTATATTCAGCCTCTCCGACTATGCGCCCGTTTGCCATATTGAATTTGAACGGATTTATTGACAATTTCATTTTGTTATTCAGTGAACAATCCGCCTCAAAGTTTGTCGCTTTTATGTTTTTAATTTTGACATTACCCGCTCTTATTTTCATGTTGTCAAAAAGAAGAGAGCGCATAATATTTGTGCCCATAGTCTCCGAGCTTGGAGCGATTGCGGAGTGTATACCTTTTAATTCAATTTGTTTCAGGTTGTTTGCCAGTCTGTTTATATCAAAATCGTTTATATAAATATCCGCTTTGTTGATTTTATAAGGAGGAGCAAGTTTATTTTTCATATCAGAGCTTATCATAATATAGTTGTCCAAGACCTTGCCTTTTACGACGGATTTTATATCCGACGGTTCAAAATCGACATTTATATCTTTGATGTTTGTGTTTAAATACGGCATGTTGATATTTACGGCGTGGAATTTCCCAAGAATTTTAGGATATCTTGAGTTTCCGTTTATCCTCAAATCGGAGGTAAATGTTCCGCTTTTTATGGTCGGTTTTTTGAATATTATATTGAAGAAATCAGCGTTAGCCGAAGTATCTGTTTTTATGCATAAATCTTTAAACTCATAAATATTTCCGACAGGTTTAATCGCCCCTTTTACGGATAAAACAGGTACGATATTAAGTCTGTTATTTTGGGATTTTATGAGTTTGTTGTATTTAAACCTGTTTAGTTTCAACAGCCCCGATGAGTCATAATCCGCGTCAATATAGACTGAATTAGGATTGTTGATGTCGCCAAAGGTTGCTCCCATATAATAGATGTATGAGTCAGCCTCCATTTTTATATTAGATTTTATGTCGGCATGATTCAATGTCCCTTCGCAAATCGCAGACAAAAGGATATCACCGTTTATTTTTATAGGGTAAATATTAACCGCATTCCAATACTTATCAAACGTATGCTGAATAAGTTTTGAGTTAACATATACTTTATACTTAGGAGCTCTTAGTATATTACTTACATTTCCGTATATCATGACAGGCATGTCGTCAATGTGCCCTATCAATCTTTCTATCTTTAAGGAATTATTCCGCATAGAGATTTGTCCGCCCGAGAACTTAAGAGGGAGAAATACTTTACGGTTTACCATATAGGTTAATTCCGTGTTGGTAAAATAAATATTCCCGTTTAATCTGCTGTTTGAAGCTTTTGCGTTTATCGTTGTTCTGCCCGATTTAAACCTTACTCTGCCTAATTCTTTTTGGATATCTTTAGGCAATATTTCGGATTTTATAAGGTAATTTAATGCCGTCAAATCAAAGTTACGGCACATTATATTCCCGCTAAAATGCAAGTCGGAAATGTTAAAATCGGGTTTATCAATGTTTTTGATATTCGCTCTTATGTTTAGTCCGAACGGATTTTGTCTTACACGTCCTTTAAGATTATTTATTCTTATTTCCGCGTTCTTTAAATTGATTTTTCCGGAGATAATTTTTACTTTTTTTACGGGATTACTGTTAGGCAAAATCTCGACATTGGCGTTGATTCCGCCGTAATCTATTTTGTTTATTTTACCTTTATATTTTGCATTTAATTTTACAAAAAGATTGTCCAAAAATTTCAAATTATCTTTGTCAAAATCGTTAACCAATAATCTCGGAGATACGATTTTTACATCAGCTTTGTCATCTTTGACTTTGCCTTCAATGTTTATAATTGAACTCTTGGAAATATGAGATTTTAAGTTAAAATCACAATCTTTTTTATCAAAATTGATAATCCCGTATAATCCCCAAATGTTGATTTTATTCATATCGAAGGAATTGCCTTTGAGTTTAATAAATCCTTTAGGAATTACGTTTTCATTAATGCGCAAATCGTTTATGTCTATAAGGTGACCTGTGAGGTTCAGGAATAAATCTGATTTCCCTTTTATATTACTCATTTTAGGGACTATATCAGACATATCACTCAACATAGGAGATGTTGAAAGGGTTTTATATAAATCGCTTAGGTTCTGATTGTTTGCCGTAACATTGAAATCGAGGTCGCCGAGCAGTTTACAAGTTCCGTCAACGGTAGCTTTTTGACCGTGCAGAGTCCCCGTTCTGTTTATAAAATGCGCGTCTTGATTGTCAAAATGCAAATTGCCGTCAGCGTGTTCGAGAGTCATATTACGTACGCCGTTGAATGACGCACCGGCATTCTTGAAATTAAAATCACCCCAAACATGCGGGTTACGTTTTGTACCGACTATTTTTAGGTTGGCGTTTCCGAGCCCGGTTATTTTCATAATCGGGACAGGTCCTAAGATAAACCTGAATATATCGTGTATCGGGTTTAGCGCAAATTCCGCGACCGCAAGGCTTACGGAATTTGTAGTTTTAACATTGAGGTTTGCAAACTTTTCCCCGTATACGGTTATGCTTCCGTCAACATCGACAACTTCTTTTCCGCCTGCGGGAACGTGGACATCAAGTAAGAATTTTTTACCGATAAATTCAATATCGATTTTGGCACCCGCAGCGTTTGGAATAGGACGGATTAGTACTCCGTTTCTGATTTGTACTTTCCCAAAGATATCTGGTTCAGGGTATGCACCCTTAACCTTGAGGGAGCCTATTATATCACCGTAGAACGGATATTCCTTGAGTTTTGGGATATCAACATCCTCCGTAATAATCGGAGGCAAAAGCATTGCACCTGCTCTAACGTCTGATTTCGGCATATTTATTTCCAAATCAAAGTCAGGCTTTTTCGTCAGATAATTTTTTATTCTTCCGCTTACCGCGGTATGTACGTTTTTACCGTCAACGGTTGTATTTAGGATTTTGAGATTGTTTTTCCCGATACGATAGTGTGATTGTATATAGATTTTATCAGGGAAAACCATGTTTTTGTATTTGTCTTTAAACTTTATGTTTATTCCGCTCAAACTCGCATATAATTTGCGGTTATCGGAATGAATATTAATCAGACCGTCCGTTGATACTATTTCATAATTAGGATATTCTTTCGTGAAATAGTCTACGAGTTTTGAAAACGGCGACAGTTTAAATTCGCAGATATCAATATTAAATTTTGATTTTTTATAGTTCTTATTGTTTGGCAAATTAACATCAAAATACAGGCTGGAGGTGTTTTTCCCGTTTGAGAGTAAATCCGCGTTCAGACTCAATACAACTCCTTTGCCGTGATTTATTGATTTATAGTAAATATCGTTTCCGCGGAAAGAATATTTTTCCTTATTTTGTGATAAATCAAGGTTAATTTTTCTGAATTTTACTCTGTTTACGGCAAATTTTGCATTAGTTTTAGGTATATCTATCGGGTATTGCCCGAGATAGAGTTTGTCCGAAAGCCTGAAATCCGCTTTTACGGTCTTACCTTCTACGCTGTTTAAGTGGATTTTCCCTATTAATAGAGGGAATAATCTCAAATTCATTTTTGGTGATTTTATATAGAGTGCAACAGAGGAATCAGGGTTATAGAGCTTAATTTCATTTGCTCTAAAGCGAACGTTAGGGAGCAGACTCGTTGCTATACGCGGTCTTACAACCGTGATACAGTCGATTTTTTTGCAGATATAATTGACAGTACAGCTTATTCCTATCGGCAAAACAAGGAGCCATACAAAATAAAAAATTGTTATTCCAAGTATATATTTTGAGTACTTATTTTTCATGTTTTAAATCAGCCAAAACCGACTAACTCTATACGTTTATTATACTTCCTTATGAGATATAAAACAATACAACACGAGACTATATCATACACATGGGGTAATGCCGTTAAACGAAAAATCCCGCCTTATTTAAAGCGGGATTTTTTGAGAAAATTTTGTTGAAAGATTACTTATCTTCATCTTTATCTTCGATGAGTTTATCGAGTTCGTCTTCTTCCTCTTCTTCTTCGTCTTTCTTAATTTCTTCGACAACCATTTTTGCCATCTCTACAGCTATGGCGCTACGGGTATCTTCAGGACAATTTTGCAACATACTTATTGCAGTACGCAAAGTTTCATCCAAATCGTACCAACGGTTTCTCTTTTGAGATGCCAAATCAATCTCGGTTGCGTTGATTATTTCCGAAACATCCTCATACTTTGATTCTTCAAGGTTATGTTCGGTTATAATCTTAATCAAATTAAGAGCAATCTTTATCTGAGTATCATCTTTTGTTTCTTCCAATGTTTTCATTGCGGAAGACAAAACAGGATCTTTATCATACCAACGTCTTGCGTTATTTGTACCAAATTCTTCCTTCATTTCTAACTCCTATAGGGTTGTAGCACTTTGCTATGCCTATTATACAATAGTTTAATTGTTTTGTAAAATAGTTAAATATCGTTAACTAACGAATTAAAACGCGGAGTATAATTCCAAGAATTGTTTCTCGGCTTTGTTTGGATATAACTGTTTATATTTTCATCCCCGTCGGTAACGGGAGCTATAACGGTTGTATAATGCTCTTCCTTCTTTTCCTGTTGGATTTGTTTGTTGCGTTTTTCAATATAGGCTTGTTTTACCTGCGTATATTTGCCGTTGATTTTGCCCGAAATCTTTTTACCGATTGTCGGTTTATCGGCACTTGCCTGTTTTGTCGGTTCAGCCTTGCTCTTAGCTGTTTTTACGGTTGTTTGCTTTGCTTTTTGTTCCGTTATAACTGTCTTCTTTTCTTCTTTTATTTGTTTTATCTGTGGCTTTTCTTTAGCAACAGTTTCATGTTTTATTGAAAGACGCAGCCATCTTTTTGCCGAAAGAATTTCTATTTGCTTTTGTTGTTACTTTTGGTGTTTGGGCTACTTTTGCTATTTTTTTATCCGCTGTCATTGGAGCCTTTGCAATCTTCTTTTCTGTTTTATTAACCTTCTTTACCGTTTCTTGTTTTTCTTTAGCGACCTTATTTGTCTTTTTAGGCTTTAAGTTTGCAACAAAATTATGAACATTTTGTTTTGTTTTACTGAATGTGCTCGGTTTTTTCTCCACGTTGTGAGGCTTTTGCGCAACTTTCTTTTCAGTATTCTTAACTTTTTTATCTACGATTGGTTTTGTCTCTTTCTTAGCAACTTTATCTGCTTTTTTAGGTTTTAAGTTCGCAACAAAGTTGTGCATGTTTTCTTTCGTTTTATTGAAAGAAGACGCAACATTTTTGCCGAAAGAGTTAGTTTTCTTTTCGGTTGGTTGGATGTTTTTAGCGATTTTGTTTTCCGATTTTTTAACCTTTATCGGTTTAGTTTTTGCAACTTTATTTTCGGCTTTATTCGCTGTTATTTTTGTTTCTTTTTTTTGTAACTTAAACTTATTTGCAGTCGTCTTTTCGCTTATTTTTTTGCTTGAATTTTGTTTCTTAAAACTCAATTTAGGAAAAGTTTTTTTGTTTTCTTTAACCTGTTGGTTATTGTCACCGACGAGTTTACGGGCGTTCTCAATCTCTCTTTTGGTTTGGAAATTCTGAAATGCGACACATTTATTATGCCAGCTCAATTGAATTTTTCTTAAAAATGTGTTTTGCGGTTCTTTTGTCAATTTTACCTTGGTTACTTTAGGTTGAACCATTTGTACTTCCTGCGCCGCAGCTATCGTCTTAGTCTTCTTATTATCAGGCTTAATATCCGAGATTGAGCGGTTTATTGCGTATCTTCCGCCCTTACCCCATTCGGGGATTTTGTTTTCTCCGACAAGAATTGCAGATGTAGATGTTGTAGTCTTCAAATCCTCAAGCATTCTGTCCGTAATTTTGTCATAATAAGAATTTACCTTTGCCAACTTTATTGAGTGTACCCCCTCGGAGGTTTTTCCCATTTTTTGTTGGTAAACATCACTCCATAAAACTTGGTCGGTCTTCATATCGTACATAGTAGCCGTAGTAATCAGTCTTAAATCAGATTCAGCAGACGTTAGGGCAGGAATATTTAACGATTTCCAAAACTCTCTCTGTTGAGCCGGAGTCTTAACTATCACTTTAGATGATATCAAAAGCACCTTCGGTACATTATAAGATTTTGAAATAATTTTAGCGTTATTCATCGGGTTAGAGGCATTTGGTGAAAAATAAGGGTTATTGATAATCCCTATGCGCAAAATATTCAATGTAGGCGCACACGCTAACCCCTGCTCTTCCATACGGTTAATAACTTTTTTGGCGAGCATTTCTTCTATATCAACGTTGTTGACTTTGTTTTTATGGCTCACGTCAATAGTACTGTTGGGGAGGACTATGACTTTATATTCTCCCGCAAAAGTTGGTGTTGCTATTGATATGGCTATTAGTAATAGTGTGGATATAATAAAACGTATGTTTATCATATATAAATTGTAGCATGCGCAGGTATATTTAATAAGTTTATGTTACGAAATATATATTTCTTGACATGTGAAAAGTACCTTATATTTACTGTTTCATACAGCTATAAGGTACTTTAATCATATTGTTTATTTTTATTTTTTATTCTTCGGTTTTGTTATCGTCTTCAGAGGCTACCCCTAAATCGATTTTACCTTGTTCCGTGTTATCCGTTTCAGCCTCTGTTGCCTTTGCATCAGCGGTTGCAGGAGTTGTAGGAGTTTTATCCGTTCTTACAATCTTTTGGACTGATACAACCGTGTCATTTCCTACAAGGTTTTGAGCCTTAACGCCTGTTGCAGGTCTGCCCTGTTGTGATATAGAGTTTGCCTTTATACGTGTAACAATACCGTTTGCGGTAACCAGCATTACATCATCGTCATCTTCAACAATTGTCAAAGCGACCAATCTTGATGATTGGGTTTTGAACTTAGCTGCAATCAATCCGATACCGCCTCTGTTCTGACTTCTGAACTCGGATAACTTAGTACGTTTTCCGAAACCGTCAGATGTTACAACGAGCAAATCAGCATCATAATCGGAAGGAACAATATCGCAACCGATTAACTTATCACCCGCACGTAATTTCATTGCGGTAACACCTCTCGCGCTACGTCCTAAAGGTCTCAAATCAGAGATTGGGAATCTGATTGCCATACCGCAAGATGTACCGATAATGATTTCATCGTTCGGATGTGCAAGTTTAACCCAATTCAAGCTGTCGCCTTCAGTCAATGATATTGCGATAATACCGTTTCTTCTGATATTAGCGAAGTTTTCGAGTTCAATTCTCTTGATAGAACCGTTTTGTGTCAACATAATCAGGTTTGTATCAGGATCATAGTTGCTGATAGGTACAACTGCCGTAATAGACTCATCCTGACCTATCGGCAATACGTTTACGATAGGCAAACCTTTAGCCTGACGTCCGCCTTCAGGGAAGTCATAAACATTCAAGCTGTATACAACACCCTTAGAAGAGAAGAACAATACTTTATCATGCATCATTGCAGTGAAGAAATGTTCGATATCATCATCGTCCTTTGTCTTCATTCCGCTCTTACCGCGGGTTGCACGGTTTTGACGTTCAAACGTATCAAGACTTATACGTTTCAAATATCCTTGACGTGTGATAAATACAGCCATAGGAGTATTAGGAGTTAAGTCCTCAATCGTTACTTCACCTTGTTCAGGCAAGATTTGAGTCTTTCTGTCGTCTCCGTATTTTTCTTTGTCTTCAAGTAATTCTTTCTTGATAATATCAAGAACCATCTGTCTGTTTGCAAGTATTGCCTCATATTCGGCAATCTTCTTTTGCAATTCTTCGTATTCGCTCTTAATCTTATCTTGTTCCAATCCTGTCAATCTTCTTAATTGCATTTCGAGGATTGCATTTGCTTGATCAACATCAAGTCCGAATTTTGTCATCAAACCGACTCTTGCATCATCGGTTGTTTTTGATTTCTTAATCAATTCAATGACTTCATCCAAAGAACCCAATGCAATCAATAAACCTGCCAAGATATGAGCTCTCATTTTAGCTTTCTTTAAGAAGAATATTGTTCTTCTCGTTACGACTTCTACTCTGTGGTCTACAAACTCGCTCAAAACCTGATGCAAGTTAAGCAATCTCGGCTGCTGTCCGCAGAGTGTAACCATATTAACCCCGAATGTTGTAGACAATTGTGTATACTTGAACAAGTTGTTCTTAACAACGTTAGGATTAGCGTCACGCTTAAGTTCAATAACAATTCTCATACCGGATCTGTCGGATTCATCTCTGATATCGGAAATACCGGTTATTCTTTGTTCCTTAACCAAGTCGGCAATCTTTTCAATCAATTGAGCCTTATTAACCTGATAAGGAATTTCGGTAATAATAATGGCTGTTCTTGCCTGACGTCCGTTTCCGCCTGCAATCTCTTCAATAGTTGCAACGGAGGACATCTTGATAGAGCCTCTGCCTGTTTCGTAAGCTTGTTTAATATCGCTCAACCCGATAATAGTACCTGCTGTAGGGAAATCAGGGCCTTTGATGTATTGCATTAATTCATCAATAGTGATTTGCGGATTATCAATCAATGCGATTGTTCCGTCAACGACTTCTCTCAAGTTGTGAGGAGGAATGTTTGTAGCCATACCTACGGCGATACCTGAAACCCCGTTAAGCAATAACATAGGAAGTCTTACAGGAAGAACGGACGGTTCTTGCAACGATCCGTCGAAGTTTGGAGTGAAATCAACCGTATCGCAATCGATATCTGCAAGCATAGATTGGGTAATCTTATGCATACGAGCCTCTGTATAACGCATTGCGGCTGCTCCATCACCATCGACAGAACCGAAGTTTCCGTGTCCGTCAACCATTAAATATCTTGTATTGAAATCCTGTGCCATACGTACCAACGCATCATATACGGAGCTGTCACCGTGCGGGTGATATTTACCTAAAACTTCACCGACGATACGCGCACATTTCTTGAACGGTTTATCAGGTGTCATCCCGAGTTCGTTCATCGCAAATAAAATTCTTCTGTGTACCGGCTTTAACCCGTCTCTTACATCAGGTAAAGCACGACCTACAATAACTGACATTGCATAATCGATATAGCAACGTCTCATCTCTTTATTAATATCAACAGGAACAATTTTCCCGTCTTCAAACATATTTTGTTGAGCCAAAATCCTACTCCTTATTCCCCTATATATACTATCATAGCACAAATACAGGGCATGTAAAGAAAAATATTAACTCATACGTTACATTTCTGTTATATTACAGCCGTTTTGCCAGTTTTTTATTGTGTTGTAAAAAGTTTACCTACAGTTAAGTTTAATATAAGAGATTGTTTTCAGAATGTAACAATTTTAAAAAAAATTTTATAGCAATGAGCAATTCTTGATATTAAAAATCTTTAAATATAATGTGTAGAATAATTTATTGAAGGTAGTCTTATGGCAAATTTGACTGATTGTGTAGCATTATTCAAAAAAGGAAAGCAGGCTATGCCCGCTGAATGGGGACTAAACAGCTTGTTAAGAGACACAATGGAATCAGAATATAATCAGGTCAGCAACCTGTATAAAAACGTGAGTAAAAATTTCGATGGCGGTATGACGCCTGTATCAAGTTTCAACAAAATGACGAAAATTATTGAAAATGACGCCGCTAAAAAAACGGCACCCGATAACAAGGCTGCAGAATTGATATATGACAAATGCTGTAACTATTTTACAAAAATGGGATTTCCGTATTAATTCGTGAGATTTTTTAAACAGAATAAGTCCTGCATAATAAAAAATATAACAGATATTATTAAACCGATAATAATATCTAAATAACCTGTATATACCAAGTATATACTATGTT
>DLEF01000014.1 GCA_002481545.1 Cyanobacteria bacterium UBA7753
AATCAATAGAAATATCTACATTTCTATATATAAACATGTTGCACCTCACCCGAATTTCTAAACTCGCTTTCGTTCGTTAAGAAATTCTACCCTCTCCTGTAAGGAGTGGGAGTTGCCCTTATTTACACATGGCAGAGTAGGGTGCGGTCAGCGAAATTCGGGACGGCAACGACCGGTAAGCGAGTGACGAAATGAATACTTGTGATAACAATATGAATGACAGTCACGAGCACATACGAATTTCAAGACACCACCGCACCAACGTATCCCGTATATAAAAAAAACAACAGAGGGCGAAACCCTCTGTTGTCTTTTTACGTTGCGAAAATTACTTAAAAGATTTTTCGTAAATGTCAAGATAGTCTTTATCACTCAAGTGAACAGGATCCGCGTCAAGGTCACCGCCCAAAACTTCGTGAACCTTAGCAGGATAAAGTTTCAATTCATCTTTTGTGATACCGTTATCAGACATCTTCAAATCAGAACAATCAATCGATGCCAACAGTTCATCAAACGCTTTCAGGAAGTCTTTTGATGAGGTTGCGTTCTCTACACCCATAGCCTTTGCCATTTTGATGAAGTTTTCTTCGCCTGCGCCCTTTTCGATAAAGTGGTTAAAGAACTGACGAGAAAGCATAATCAAGCCTGCGCCGTGAACCAATTTGTCATGGAAACTGCCCATAACGTGCTCCATAGTGTGGAGTGAAATGCACATCATATAGAATCCTGCGAATGTGTTAGCGAGTGCAACATATCCTCTTGCCTCTTTGTCTGCGCCGTTTTTATAAGCTATCGGCAAATATTTTGCGACATATTCAATCGTCTTGAGCGCAAACATCTCTGCCATAGGGTGGTGTTTTGTGTTCAAAACAGTCTCAGCTGCGTGGAAGAATGCATCCATCCCTTGATAAGCAGTGAATTTTGGCGGAACTGACATCATTAAGTCAGAATCAACGACAGACAATGTCGGATACATTGATGGGAAGAAAATCCCCGTTTTTTCTTTGTAATCATCGTGGCTTATAACTGATGCGAAATCGACTTCGCTACCAGTGCCTGCAGATGTCGTAATACATACGATAGTGGCAGCATCTTTTTCGGCTGTTTTCTTTCCGCCCTTTTCACTCAAGCTGTAATCCCAAATATCGCCTGAGTTTGTCATCATCAAAGCGATACATTTTGAACAGTCCATAACGGAGCCGCCACCGAGTGCAATTACAAAATCACAGCCTGTGTCTTTAGCTAGTTTTGCGCCGTCCATAACGTTATGGTTAGTCGGGTTTGGTCTGATTTTGTCGAAAAGCTCATGCGCAACGCCTGCTTTGTCAAGTTGTTCTTCCAATCTTGCAAGATAACCGTATTTCTTTGTAGATTGACCGTTAGAAGTAACGATTAACGCTTTCTTACCCGGTAAATTTTCGTTATGCAGATTATTCAATTGTCCTTGTCCGAATAAAATTCTTGTCGGAATGTCAAAAATAAAGTTATACATTTCTTAGCCTCCTTAAATTTTCTTTCAACAATATTACTTTAAAATATTTAAACATGTTTTTCACTACCTTATCTTAATATTTATAGTGGTAAATTGTAAGGTTATCTTGAATATTTTTTGTAATTATCACTCCGTGAAACACCCCTCACCCGCCTTCGGCACCCTCTCCCTCAGCGAAATTACGGACGAGCATCGCCTCGGGGAGCGGAGACAACGGAGACGGCAGGACGGCAGTCCGAAGTTGACGGTTTGTCGGAGCACGAAGTAATTTCAAGACAGAGGAGCGAGGGTTAAGACCGTTGCTGCCGCAACGGTCAGGTTTGTGCTATAGCACAAGCTAGAGTCTCGCCCCCACCTGTGGGAGAGACCGACATTGTTTTTGAGCGATAGCGAAAATTACAAGGTCGAGTGAGGGGGAGTTTCCTCGGAGCAGAAATAAATTTATACTGCCTTTGTATCCTGTGGGAACCTGAATAACATTAGTGGTAAATTGTAAGATTTATGATAAGATTATCTTATGAATAACATGTTGAAAAAATCGATAGATAAGCTCTCTACAGATTTTCCAAACCTGAAATGGTCGTACAAAATTCAAACGGTAAACAGAGAACAAGAACGTGTCCAAAACTGGCTTGGCGAAGACAATGAAGACATTATGGTCTGCGTTCTGAAAGATATAAAAGTCCAAGAAGAGTTCCACAGGCAGGATTATTTCTTTATAAACTATGCCTACAAAAACAGCTATATTGCGCAAAGCTACAAATTCAACAACGAGATAACAATAAACGAAAACGAATGCTACATAGGGCAACCCTTCTCGGGCTATGCAATAAAGACCATGCCGGACACTCCGCCCTTTATAGTCGGCATCCTGATAAAAAAAGAGCTGTTCTACAAAGAGTTTTTGACAGTTATTTCAGGGGAACCTGATATTTTTAGATTTTTTATCACAACCCAAACAAATAAATTCAGCGACGAGTTTTTGCATTTTAGTTTTTTAAAAAACAGCGTTTTCAAAAACATCCTCGATTTGATGATAATCGAATACGCAAACAAAGGGGAAAACTCCCAAATGCTCTTGAAGTACTACACGGAATCGCTTTTAGTGCAAATAGCACGCAGATACAAGGAACTGAACCCCGTAACAAAGAACTTGAAACTGTCAGATAAAATTTTAATCTATATGGAAGAACACTCCGAAACGGCAACACTTGGAGACATTTCGGCGCGGTTTTCTTATCATCCGAACTACATCTCGGCACTTTTAAAAGAGGAAACGGGCAAAACATTTACCGAACATCTGCTTGATATAAGGATGAACAAAGCTCTGATGCTCCTCAAAGGAACATCGCTCTCCATAGAAAAGATATCCGCTATGCTGGGATATACCAATCACAGCAATTTCTATAAGGCATTCAAATCATATTACGGCAAATCACCGAGGGAATACACTCTATAACCTCACATATCCTTGAAAAATTCCGATAATGAAACATCAAGCGCATGTGCAATCTTAAAAACATTCTCGACTGTTGTATTCCTCTCACCCCGTTCAATCATACCGATAAAATTTACCGAAAACCCTATTTTCTCCGCCAATGACTCTTGAGTGAGATTTCTCTGTTTTCGCAACTCTCTTATTCGAGTTCCGAAAAGTTTTAAATATTTTTTATCAGCCATATATCAAGTATGATTGCAGTTTGCAAACTTTTTAACAAACTGAGCGTGTGATTTATATATTTTCATGGTATAACTGAGCGTGTGATTTTACAAAAAGCTAAACATTGGGTTAACCGTTTAGAGAAAACTATCAGGATATTAATAAAAACAGGGGAATTTAGGCTATGAGTATGTTTCATACACTATGTAAAAACATTTTCGGGATAAAAAATTATTACGAAGGGGCTAAAAAATATAAAATAATTACAGTTCTTGGTATAAATTTTAAGTTCCGAGTAAAGTATAAAAAAGATGTTTGGAGCTTTGTCAGGAACTCGGTTCCATGCCCGATTGATAACACGGTAGAACCCCCGAGAGAAAAAGTTTACCTTTCAGTTGCCTCTATATTTAAAGATGAACCCGATATAATAGAATGGATAGAGTATCACAAAATCGCAGGGGTAGAAAGATTTTATCTCTACGATAACGATTCAAGAGACGATTACGAAACAATCCTTAAACCTTATATAGATTCAGGGCTTGTTTGTTATAAAAAAATCCACGGTCAGGCAATGCAACGTGCTGCATACAAAGATGCGGTATATCGTTATAAAGATGAGACAGAATGGCTCGCCATAATTGATTTGGATGAATATATTGTGCCTGTCGAAAAGGACGATATAAAAGATTATTTAAAAGATTTTGATCAATATCCTGCTGCTGTCGCAAACTGGATTATGTTCGACAGCAACGGAGTCGAAAAACGAACGACAGATAAAACTGTCATAGAAACATATACGAGAGTCCACAAGGATTATCAAACAGAGATAAACAGAACCGTAAAATCGATAGTAAAACCTCGTGAAGTCAGGTTCCAAAACAGTGCACACACCTGTATATACAAACATAACCGATTGGCAAAGGATGAGAACTTCAACGATTTTTGCGGATATGTCTATTTCATGACAAACAAAGTTTCCGTAAACAAAATAAGAATAAACCACTACTATTGCAAATCAAGAGAAGACTACTCGGCTAAAATCAACAGAGGTTTTGCCGACCAAACAAGAAACAGAACATATGATGAAAGCGTATTGAATTTTAAAGATACCACAAACGATTATGTGATTATGAAATATGCAGACAGACTGAAAGAACAATTGAAAGACGTAATTCATAATTAGTTTTTGTTGGGCAGGAATGCCCAACCTACATAATAAGAAATTTGGTAGACTAAAATCTACCCTACTTCTACATTCTCTCCACAAATACCGTTGGTGCGGTGGTGACCGCACCCTACTTTGCTACATTCTCACCACAAATACCTTGTGCAATTGCTCAAACTTTACCTTGCCACCTTCGATGGGATAGGTCTGTTTTCTTATGTTTTAAAGTGATTTTAAAATATTAGAAAACAGGGTGAGGGGGTTCAACTATACATATAAATAGTAAGTAGGTCGGATTTACCAATCCGACAACATAAATTTAATTTTTGTCGGCATAGTA
>DLEF01000003.1 GCA_002481545.1 Cyanobacteria bacterium UBA7753
GGTAAATCCGACCTACATATTTTATTCTGTTGCTTAAATTAATCCTATCTTTAATTTAAGCACCTTACAGAGTTATACAAAACTCTGACCATTCGCCTTCTTTACTTTTTACGGTAAGGTCACCGCCATGGGCATCAACGATTTTTTTGGAAAGATACAACCCGAGCCCCGTCCCAATCTTACGGAACTTTTTGTTCGCGGAATAAAACTTGTTGAACACCTTCCCAACATCTTCTTTGGCAATTCCTTTGCCGTAATCCTTGACGTATATATAAGAATGTCCGTTCTTTTGTTTTACCGTTATATCAATATTCGTATCGGGACGACCATATAAAATAGCATTACTGATAAGGTTTTTAAGTACACGTTTTATCTGCATATAATCTACATTTATACTAAAATCAGCCTTGCCGTGCAGAACGATTTTATTATTGCTTTTCTGTGCTATTGAATCCATCTCTGCTTTAATCTCATCAATAAGCGGTAACACGTCAACCTTTTCAAAATTAAGAGAAATTTCCCCGTCCTTAACCTTATAAGTATCAAGTACGGTTTGGACAAGCTCCAACAGCTCCTTATTCGAGCTTTTCATAGACTTTAAAGCTTCTTTTTGAGTATCGTTAATCTCTCCGAATTTTCCCGACAAAAAGAACTCTAACATATTAGACTCCGCAATAACAGGCACCTTCAAATCATGCGTCAACGTAGCGACAAAATCTTCCTTCAATGTCTCAATCTCTTTTTGATCCGTATAATTAGTTATTACAATCATATACTTTGCCTGATGATTTTTTGCCTCAACGGTTTTTGTCGTAGCCTTAAAATATAAATCTTTTTTATTTTTTAAAATAATATCGTCATTGTTCCATTCGGAGACAGGTTTATCATCATTCTGCTTTATAAAATCGCTGACTTTGCGCTTTACAGCTTTTTCATCCTTTATCCAACTTCTGAAATGTGCATTGGTTTCTATAATAACAAAGTTTTCGTCACATACAATAATCCCGTCGGATAATGAATTAATCAAGGTTGCAAGAAAATTGTTTTTTTTCGTGAGTTCAATCTGATATTCATGAATCATCTGTTCTCGGTCATTAAGAGTCTCTATCATTCTGTTCAAACTGTCTGTGAGTCTTGCAGTCTCTTCAGGGGTGTTGTTATCGGCTCTGACAGCCAAATTACCGTAACGGACGGAGTCAGCAATCGTGTTTACGTCCCCCAAATAATCCGTAAGATTTTTGAATTTTTTGTTTAATTTCTCATTTCTGCGGTACAAATAAGAAGTCGTTACCGCAGAAATCAATACTATAAACAATAAACTTAATTTAACTATCATACTTCCCCGAATACATTATTATAAATGTTTTTCAATATTAGCAACAATGGTTGATTTAGGCATCAAACCGGTCATTCTCTCAACCGGTTCGCCCGATTTGAATACCATCAATGTCGGAAGACCGCCTACGGAATATTTAATCAAAATATCTCTGTTAGTATCCGCATCAATTGATACAAATTTTGCCCTCCCCGCTAACATTTCTTCTATCTCATCAACAACAGGTGCCAATTTTCGGCAAGGTCCGCACCATGTTGCATTGAAATCCGCAATAACGGGCAAATCTGATTTTATAACTTCTTCTTCAAAATTTTCTTCATTTACAATCTTCGGCATAATATACTCCTTAAATACACATCTTGATTTATATTTACTAATCACAATTTACTTAATAATAACACATCTCTGATTTTTATGCTATTATTCTAATGGAGAGAAAATTATGCCTAGAAAAAAAGTTATAGAAATCGTGCTGGATACCGAAACCACGGGTTTGGATTTTACGAGAGAAAAGATTATTGAGTTTGCTGCAGTCAGATTAGAGAACGGGAAAATAAAAGATCAGTTTGAAACTCTGATAAACCCTGAACAGCACATCAGAAAATCAAGTATCGCAATCCACGGTATTACGCAGGATATGGTAAAAGATGCGCCAAAAGAAGCAGAGATATTACCTGCAATAAGAGACTTTATCGGGGATTATCCGATAGTTGCTCATAATGCTATCTTTGACCATTCATTCCTGAATGAGGCATACAAAAGGGTATTCAAAAAGAAATTTGAAAACCAGAGAATTGATACTCAACAAATGTTTAAAGAGGTTTGCCCTGACTTAGAATCTCACGGGCTTATGGCTCTCACGGAAAAATTCCACGTAACTATGGAACGCCACCACAGAGCTATGGACGACACAATGGGGCTGGCTCTGGCTTATCCTAAACTTAAAAAACTGTACTTGCAAAAATGCGATTGGCAGGTAAAACAACTTGATAACATAGATTACCTGTTTGAAAGATATTTGAGAATACAATCAAGTATCAACACTATGCAGGCTGAGTTGCAGGATTTGAAATCAATATTTAAACTACACTTTGAAATGGGCGGAGAACCTATAACCGCAGAGAACGGCGACACTATGGTTTATCAATCAAAACGTTCTTTTGGTTACAAATTATCAGAAATCAAGGGCGTTTTAGAGGAATTAGGCTCGTTTGAAAAAGCCGTAAAATTAAATAACGGGTTTATTGACAGACTTTGTAACAGTATGAGTTTGTCCGACGAAAACAGACAAATCTTACTCAACGCAAGAAAGAAACTATCCGAAACAAGAAATCTGCAAATTTTAAAACCTAACAAATAGTGGGAGGGGTAAATATATTTTTGTCAGACAAGGGCTGACCTGCATTTTATATTTCTTTGAAACCTTACAAATCGAAGGCTGGTAGACTAAAGTCTACACTACAGTCTGATATACGTTTTGTCGGCATAGTA
>DLEF01000019.1 GCA_002481545.1 Cyanobacteria bacterium UBA7753
ATATTATCGGCATAATTTCTTGCAATCTGTCCGCTCCCAAAAAATAACACGGTTTTTCTATAACTAGACACTTAGTTTAATAATGTCTGACATTTAAAATAATAAATTTTAAAACTAACCTCTTTTAAGGGAAGAATTTATTAAACTAAATGTCTAGGATTTATTATTTTATATGTCCCGTTATTAAATTAAATGTCCGAGATTAGACATTTAATTTAATAAATATAATTAGATTCAGAAAATAAAGCGATTATCTTGACTCTACAACTATTGTAGAGTTTATAATAATTATATAGGAATACATTTACAAAAAACGTAGGTAAAGTATATCTGTTTTCTATTTGTCGTGTTCAATGACAATGGTTGCACACGGCCTACAACTAAATTTATATGTCTGACAAATAGTTTTGACAAGTGAATTGTTTATTGTGGTAATAATTCACAACGTAATCTTAAAATACCATCTTTTAATTCGTTGCTTATAACTTTTAATTTTGAAGTTCGAGGATATATCCCCTCTGTAAACATTCCATTTGAACAGACTCCATAATTTGCTTGTATGATTTTAGCTTCAGCAGGACATAAGATTTCATACAAAACATTCTTATTTCTACTTAACGGATTACAGTATGTTCCACGAGCATAAGCCTCATTGTCAGTTATCCACATAAAAGTTTTAGGCTCATAAACTTCACCAGCTTTTAAATTTGCAAGTTTTTTGTAGCTTTCTAATGTTTTACCTTTAGGGAGATACATTTCTCCCCTGTAGTGGATTTCATCTCTACCGAGTTCATTGCAACTAGTAAAGAGCTTATCTTTTTCTGCGGTTGCAACCTTATTATCAGTCCCATTAAGGATTTTGCGATTTTCCATTCCTTCATCAAGTTCTTTGAATTTCCCATACTTATCAGAGTTCCAACAGTAACTATCACTTTCTCTTAGTTCTCTACCCCACTTTTTAACATTTAAACTTGGCTCTGATAAAAGAGATTTTGTATCAGCAAGTTTAGTTGGTAATAATTCATCTTTAACCATTTGATATTCAAAGACATCTCCAGTAAATCCTTTTTTCTTTGCTAAATTAGCTATTTCTTCAAAGTTAGACTTCCCAATCTGCGAACAAACAGTACGTCTATTTGCAATAGTCCAACCATTATTTACAATACTACGTAACATAGATATTTTATTCATGTGCCTTACCTATAACCATTTTCCCTACCTATATATAAAGTATTTTTAATATTAAAAATTGACTAATTGTTACAAATTTACAAGAAATTATAACAATCGACATATGTTTTTGTAGTTACAAACAAGACATATCGTTCATAACATAAACAACAGCTCCGATAATATCTACACTGTCTGTTTTTAAATCAACTTCAAAAGGCTGATAAATAGGATTGTCGCTTTTTACCAATAATTTCCCCGGCATATATTGAAGTCTTTTTACAAACAAAGCGTTTTCAATTCTTATTGCATAAATGCCGTCATTAATATATTCATTTATACTTGTATCAACAACAATTTGAGAACCGTTTTTTATTCGACTATTTCCACCATCCATAGAATCGCCACGAACGGTAAAAATTACCAAATCATTAACATTGGATGATATATGTTTTCTAACCCATTCTTTGCCAAAAGAAACAAAATCCTTTGTCATTTCTATTTCTTCGGTCAAAGAGCCAAAGCCTGCTGAGACATCCATATTAATAACAGGAATGAAAACAAGTTTGTAGGTCGGATTTACCAATCCGACAAAAATTATGAATTATAAATTCACTGCTATCTGTTAGATATTTGTTTGCATCTTAAAATTTTATATAAACATTAACTCTAATTCCTTCTTTATAATAGAATAATAATATGAATTATATTTTTTATTTCTTGATAGCGTTTTCAATAATATTCGGGATAATAAACGGCAGAACGCAGGAGGTTGTGTCGGCGATTATGGACGGAGCGGAATTGTCCGTCAAGATTGCAATATCTCTTATCGGGATTATGGCGTTTTGGCTCGGTATTATGAGAATAGCCGAAAAATCGGGGCTGGTTCAATTTATAGCGAAAATAATCAAGCCGATAACAAAATGGCTGTTCAATGAAATCCACGAAGAAAGTCCTGCTATCGGAAATATCGCATTGAGCTTTTCCGCAAATGCATTAGGGCTCACCAATGCCGCAACCCCTATAGGGTTGCGTGTAATGCAGGAACTGCAAGAAGAAAACGACGACAAAACAACCGCATCAAACGCTATGTGTATGTTTTTAGCGATGAATACCGCAGGATTTCAGATTATCCCCGCAACCGTTATAGCGGTACTTGTTGCAGTCGGTTCAAAAAATCCGACAGAGATAATCATGCCTGCGATGATTGTCACATCAATTGCGTTCATATCGGCAATATTACTGGCAAAGTTGTTCCAATACACTTGGAAAGATAAAGGTTGTAAAGAAACAGCGCCAGAGACGGGAAAGGAGGCAGACAATGCTTAATCTTCTTTCTCTATATGCTCTGCCTGTTCTGATATTGGTTATACTGACAGTCGGGATAATCAAGAAAGTTCCTGTATATGAAGAATTTACGGAGGGTGCTAAGGACGGTTTCAAGGTATCGGTCAATATAATCCCGTATCTTGTTGCGATTATTGTAGGTATATCAATGTTCAGGGCATCGGGCGCAATGGATTGGATAGCGTCGGTACTCGCACCTTTATTGCATAAGTTTTCCGTACCCGTTGACAGCATACCGGTTATGATTACGAGGTCTTTGTCCGGTTCTGCGACCTTGGGGCTGTTCTCGGAAATTGCTCAAAAGTTCGGACCTGACGCATACGTCACTAAGCTCTGCGCCGTCATAGTAGGGAGCTCGGAGACAACGTTCTATGTCCTTTCCGTTTATTTTGGCTCTATCGGAATTAAGAAATTCCGCTATGCGCTCATTGTCGGACTGCTTGCCGATTTTATCGGAATAGTTGCAGCCGTTTTGGTATGTTCAAAGGTTTTTCTTCCCAACATTGGGTAACATCTTCGGTAGTTTCCTCTGCAGGAACTACTGATTTTATCAAGACCGCATAATTTATGTTGACAAAGTTCATCTTTGGTACTTTTTCAACAACATATTCATGCCCGCCGCAGTTACGGCAGAAGTTATCTTCCGGCACAATCTCGCCTTTTTTGATAATTGCTTTTTGCTTAATTCCGCAGCAAGCACATCTTGTAATATACCATTCGTTTTCAATAAGTTCACCGCAATCAGGGCAATAACTGTATTGAGAATCTATTGCTACATGCTCGTGGTTACAACAATTGTGACGTTTAAAGAAATCCAATAAAGACATAATAAGAACACCTCGTAAAATCTACATTAGTGTTTTAATGATGTTTAAATAAAAGTCAAAAATTGATTATAAATTTGTTACAAAACTTAACAAACCTCTTTAAAAGCCTTTATTAGAGCTTAAAATCACCGTTCTTTTTGATGTGTTCAACAAGTCCGCCGTCGTTTAAAAGTTTTATCATAATAGGCGGAAGAGGATTTATCATAATCATTGTGCCTTTGGTTAAGTTTTTGATATAGCCCTTTTCGATATCGAGGTCTAATTCATCTCCTGCGTCGATACCGTCCGTATCGCATTCAATAGCGAGAAGACCGATATTTATGGCGTTTCGGTAGAATATACGTGCAAAAGATTTTGCGAGAACTGCGCCAACGCCTGCTATCTTGATGATTTGAGGAGCATGCTCTCTGGAGGAGCCCAGCCCGAAATTGTGACCTGCAACTACAAAATCGCCCTTTTTCATCCTTGACGCAAATGTTTCATCCGCATCTTCAAGTACGTGTTTTGCAAATTCAGGCAAATTTGAACGCAGGTGGAATAATCTGCCCGGTGCAATATGGTCTGTTGATATATTATCTCCGAATTTAAAAGCTGTTCCCTTCATATTAATCCTTCTTTTTAATTATTATACACGTTTCTTATATTTTAATCTGAAAATAAAAAAGGGTAAACCTTAAAATTATTTTTCAGGCTTATCGGGCGGAGTCTGTTGGTCAGGCTGTTGAGATTGATCGGAGAGGAATACCTCCGTTCCGTTATAGAAATAGATTTTACGGGTTTCGCCCGCATCATTTTGGAATGTCCCTACAAGGACGGTGCATTTCTTACCTTCTATGATTGCGTCCTGTTTCTCCAGCTCCCCTACGGGATAAAACCCTTCTGATTCCAGTCTGTCAATACTGTCCTCCATATTGTCGGAGCTTCTTATCACGGAAAACATCTGACGCACTATTTTTTGTGCACCTTCATCAAGAGCTTCTTCTCCTTCTGCCGGAGCAAGGTTGATTAGCCCCTGCAGATTAAATCTTTCCCAAGTTATTTTTATCAGGGTGTTATTTATATACTGCAATTTACACCCGCATTGCATCAATAACTGGATAACATCTTCCTGTTGCTCAAATATTGCACGCATTTCATCTTGTATCTTTTTGTTTGCGCGCGCCTCATCATATTCATTGAGTTTGTTGGTGATAGAACGGATAAATTTCCCCAATACGCCATTGGTCTGTTTTTGCACCTGCGCGTCTTTTTGAAAAGCACTTTGCTTTTCAATATTCTTCGCACTGTCAAAAATAGATTCTTGCGAAAATAAATTATCGTCGTTATTATTATTTGGATCCATGCTTATATATTAGCATATTTAAGGCAATATTGAATAAACCATATATATGAAAAATGATATTGTGATTTGAACGAATAAAAGGTATAATTGAAATATAAAGAAGATAAAAACAGTTTTTTAAGGAATAAAGAATGAAAAAGAAGGTTTTAATAATCGGCAATTCCGCAAAAGAATCAGCACTTGCGAGAGTGTTGTCTGATGAGTTTGAAGTGTTTGTAGCTCCGGGGAACGACGGAGTAAAAGAATATGCAACTACCATAGATATCAGAGAAAGTAATGTCTATGAATTATTAAACTTTGCACTTGAGAATGACATTCATTTTACGATTGCATGTTCAAACGAAGCAATCAAAAAAAATATTGCGGATTTATTCACTGATAACGGACTGATGATTTTTGCACCGACGGCAGAGGCTGCAAAATTTGCCATTCAAAAATCGGTCGCAAAGAAGTTGTTTTATAAACTCAATTTACCGACTCCTAAGTTTGCCGTTTATGAAAAGAAAAACCTTGCAATTGACTATGTAAAAAAATCAGACATGCCTGTAGTTATCAAAACTGATGAACAAAAAACGAAAAATTCCGTTATGGTATGTCCGAGCTTCAATATTGCAAAATCATATATAGAAGATTGTTATGCCAACAATGAAAACAGAGTGATTATAGAAGAATACGTTTACGGTACGCCGTTTTCATTCTATGTAATAACAGACGGATATAAGGCTTTGCCTATAGGAAGTGCCCGCGACTATAAGTTCTCACTGGACGGTGACGGCGGAGTATGGACAGAGGGAATGGGAGCTATGATTCCGTTTACAAAGCTCACTTACGACCACGAAGATTATCTTATGAACGAGGTTGTATATCCGATTATTAACTATATGGCAGCGGATTTGAACCCGTATATGGGCATTTTGGGATTCGACGGGGTTTTGACTCCGGAAGGTGATATTGCAATAACCGAGTGCAGAACATTCCTGCAAAACCACGACGCGGATGCGATTTTATCACTGATTGGCGACGATATTTATAAATTGATGAGTGCCTGCGTTGTAGGTTCATTCTCGGATGATTATGATTATATAGATTTGAAAGACGAGTTTGCCGTAAGCTGTGTTTTATCCTGCGGGAAAGCCAAAGGCAGTGTAATCCACGGACTTGATGATGTTCAGGACAACACCTGCATAACTCATATCAATACCAAGATAAACGGCTATACCGAGTATGAAACCATCGGCGGGAGAACAATCGTTATGACAACGACGGCAAAAACAATGTCGCACGCGATGAAGACTCTGACAGAAGACATTGATGCGATAGAGTTTTTAGGCAAAACCTACAGAAAAGATTTATGCAAATCCCCTGCGTTTATATAAAGGCTATTCCGATTTTCTCCTCTGACCTCGGAATATCAGCATATTTGCATATTAGCGCCAAGCTTGATAATTTGCCGTTTTTCTGATAAAATTATATGGATTAGTGGGAGTCCTAATTTGGCAGTAGAAGAAACAAGCAAAAAATTAGATATAGATTTATCGTTTAAAAAGAATAATGTTGATGAGCTGTTTTTCAACTTAAGCGAAAATCCTGACGGTTTTAAGAACAAAGATTTCAGATATACTCTGAGTCTTATATACCAACTGGTTGAGGATGAGTTTGAAGGGATATTTTTAAGCCCTAATAAACCTGCAAGAAATACAAATTTCTTTTTGATAAATGAGAACGATAAACTCACATTCTTTGTTACACCGACTAATAATTTTCAGTATTATTTAAAATCAAAAGGTTCAATGTTCAGAGTTTCGCCAAAAGAAGTGGACGGCGAAATCGGATATGTTCTGCCTTTGGATTTGGTTTTGGATTACTTCGGCGGATTTGGCGATATTGTTGATTTTTCAGCACTCACCGATACATTTGCTTATTTCAACAAGTTGACTCAATTTGTTATGAAACTCGTTGAGAGAATGTATTTCATCCCAACCGTAAAGCGCAGAGGAAACTTTTTCAGAATAGTTTATGAACCGATTATTTCCAACCAAAAAATCGCAAGAATAATAAATGAGCTTGAACGTTGTATGCCGAAAAACCTTTTCTACAAAGGTGAAACACCGAAGAATTTTGTAAGAGATTTCGTTCATAATTATTTGAACTATATCGTATATAAGTTTTTGAGTATCAAAAGCTACAGATTTAAAGACGTTAAATCAGGCAACTACTTAATCAAAGATTTGGAACAAAAATCGCTGTTCAAAGGCAAAGATATCGCGGAAAACTTTGACCAATGGTTTGATGAATTATATCTCGGTAAATACGATGTTATTCCGTATTTCAAGATAAACAAACTTGATGATGATAATTTCGAATTGAAAATTTACATCAAAAACAGAAAATTAAATGAGTCTGTCCTTTTGGATGATTTGTATGAGAGAGATAAAGTATGGGATGCGGACAGTGCGGATATTTTGAAGATTGTTGAAAAACAATTAAACTTCGCAAACCGTTATATGCCTGAATTGGAACAGTTGTTTGAAGAGGGGAACAATCTCGCCCTTAAACTGAACCTGTCACAGGTTTATAAAATAATCGCACAAACCTCTTATTATCTGCAAAAAGCGCAGATTGAGGTTATTCTGCCTGAAGAACTTAACAACATTATTATTCCGAGAGCATCTATCAATGCCCGCGTAAAAGCATCACGCTCGGGCGATTTGATGAATATTTTCAATACGGTATCTACAAGCAAAATTTCGCTTGATGATATCCTTGAATTTAAGTATGAGATTGCTATCGGCGATGAAAAAATGTCAATTGAAGACTTCAAAAAATTGGCGGAAGAAAACGACGGTTTGGTTAAATATAAAGGCATGTACGTCCTTGTAGATAAGGAAGACAGTAAGAAATTAACCGAACAAATCATGAAGGCTGATCATACCAAGATGACGAGATTGCAACTGCTTCACGCGTCTATGTCGGGCAGATTGCAGGAATATGAATTTAACTATGATGAAGCCTATGCAAACGTAATCAAAGACTTTGCAAAATCAGTTGATGTAGAACCGCCAAAGGAATTGAAAGGTACATTGAGACCTTATCAGCAAACAGGTTTAAAATGGCTTTGGACAAACGTTTCCAAAGGTTTCGGCTGCTGTATGGCTGATGATATGGGGCTTGGTAAAACTATTCAGGTTATTGCGCTTATCCTTAAACTCAAAGAGGATAACAAACTCAAAGAACCAGTCTTGGTTATTTGTCCTACAACCCTTATGGGGAACTGGATGAAAGAATTGCAGACTTTCGCTCCTAGCTTGAAAGTCGGCAAATATCACGGATTAGACAGAAAACTCGATACCAAGCTGGATGTTATCTTGACGACTTACGCTATTATGCGTATTGATATTGAAGAGATGAAAAAGCACACTTGGGGCATGGTTATCGTCGATGAGGCACAGAACATCAAGAACCCAGATACGGCACAGACTATGTCTATCAAGATACTTAAATCAGATATCAAAATAGCTATGACAGGTACACCTGTAGAAAACAGATTGACCGAGTTGTGGAGTATATTTGACTTCATCAATATGGGATATTTGGGAACACTCAAAGAGTTCCAAAAGAGTTATGCTATTCCGATTGAGAGATTTAAAGAAAAATCAAGAGCTGCAAAACTCAAGATGTCAGTATCTCCGTTCGTTTTGAGAAGATTAAAAACCGACAAATCGGTTATCTCCGACTTGCCTGATAAGGTTGTAATCAACGATTACTGCTACTTGACGAAGATTCAGACAATGTTATACGAAAAGACTTTGAACGATATGATGTCAACAATTTCGGGAGTTTCGGGCGTAAACAGAAGAGGAAACATCTTCAAGTTGATTACATCTTTAAAACAGATTTGTAACCACCCTTATCAGTTCTTGAAAACGGGCGAAATGACAAAAGAAATGTCAGGTAAACTGGAAAAATGTGTTGATATTGTATCAAGTATCCTTGAGAACGACGAAAAAACGCTTATTTTCACACAGTATAAAGAAATGGGCGATATCTTAACAAGGATTTTGACGGATGAGTTTAATGAAGAACCTTTGTTCTTCCACGGTTCATTGACGGTCGGACAACGTGAAAAAATGATTGATACCTTCCAAACTGATGACAGCAAACACATTATGGTATTGTCATTGAAAGCCGGCGGAACAGGGTTGAACCTTACTAAGGCAACGAACGTAATCCACTATGACCTTTGGTGGAATCCTGCGGTTGAAGAACAGGCAACCGATAGAACGTACCGTATCGGTCAGGATAAGAACGTAATGGTTCACAGAATGATTACACTGGGAACATTTGAAGAAAAGATTGACGAAATGTTGAAGAGCAAGAAAGAGCTTGCCGATATGGCAGTATTTGAAGGTGAAAAGATTATCACCGAACTCTCCGACGAGGAAATTTACGAAATATTTACTCTCTCCGCTCTGTAATATTTACCGTTACAAACGAATTTCAAATTTTGGTCGGGTTGGAAACACTTATTATTATTGACAAAAGTCAAAACTTCGACTATTATAAAGTGGTACTTTAGATTAGTCGGGTTTTTAAAAATGTATAAACAAAGAACAATCGAAAAGCATATTATAGACTTGAGTAAACAATTCAAAGTTCTATTAGTTACAGGTGCAAGACAGGTCGGGAAAAGTACTTTACTAAAACATTGCGATACCGACAGATTATATGTGACGCTTGATGATTTAAGGGTAAGAGAAATGGCGGTGAATGAGCCTGAATTGTTTTTACAACGATATAAAGCTCCGCTTATTATTGATGAAATCCAATATGCTCCTCAACTTCTGTCATATATAAAAATGGAAGTTGATAATTCCGATAAAAAAGGGCAATATTGGCTAACGGGCTCTCAGCAGTTTCATTTAATGCAAAATGTCACCGAATCTTTGGCAGGTCGAGTTGCAATTATCGATTTAGAAGGGTTTTCTCTAAAAGAAATTGATGAAACTGAACAAATCCCGTTTTTACCGACGGAAGATTTTATTTCAACTATGAGAAAAACCTCTAAAACACACGATTTAACGAATATATACAATATCATTTGGAAAGGTGCATATCCTGAAATTAACGTAAATCTTGATACCGATTGGGAAACTTTTTATAAATCCTATTTAAGAACATATCTTGAAAGAGATATTCGAGACTTAAATGCCGTAAAAAATGAAATGGATTTTATAAAGTTTTTAAAAGTATTGGCATCAAGAACAGGACAAATGTTGAATTACGCAGATATTGCAAATGAGATAGGAAGTTCAATACCTACAATAAAATCATGGATTTCCATATTAGTTTCTTCCAATATTGTTTATTTATTACAACCGTATTATTCCAATCTGAATAAACGGATAGTTAAAACCCCTAAAATATATTTTTCCGATACCGGTTTATGTTCGTATCTGACGGGATGGGATAACCCGAAAGTATTGGAAGCGGGGGCAATGAACGGTGCAATATTTGAAACATTTGTTGTTTCGGAAATAATCAAAAGCTACATTCATAACTCAAAAAATCCTAATATTTTTTATTACAGAGATAAGGATAAAAAGGAAATAGATGTTATTATAGAAAAAAACGGAAAATTATATCCGATAGAGATTAAAAAATCAGCCAATCCTACAAAAAATATGGTTAAGAATTTTTCGGTTATTCCTGAAGATAAATTAGGTTCAGGAGCAGTTATTTGTCTCGCAAAAGAAGATTTTCCGATTACCGATAATATAAGTGCAATCCCTATCAGTTATATATAAAGATGCTTAAATCATCCTGAAATAAGTTCGGGACAATGATTAAATCAGCATGGTATCTAAATTTTTATATTTTAATTTTGCAAACCTTCAATATAAATTTTTCAGATTTATAGAAAATAATTCCGAGAGTAACACAAATAAGAATACTCAACGGAATACAGATTGCAAGCGGAATAGTTTTGTCCAAAGGATGACCGATAGGTCGTATTGCAGCAAAGAACAACATCTGTATCAAATATATATGCCAAGAGGCACGTCCGATGAGTTCCAACAATGCCGTAAAACGGTTATCAATTCTTTTGTCACCGTAATTATAATAAATATAAGCAAAGATAGGAAAAATATAAAATGCGGATAACAGAGCGGTTTTACTCCATTTATCAAACGGAAGATACGCCGTTGGACTTTCCGATGATACAAAAATTGTCAGATATGATACACCAATCATTAGAGAAACTAATAATTTGTTTGTACTTATTTTATCCTTTTTTAAAACTAGCCAAGAGCCGAGTGCAACAAAGAATAAATATCTAAAACAGAGTTGTCGGTACATAAAACTGTTTAAATTTAAGAAATATTGGACATATTCTATAAATAATTGAAAAGCAAATACAGACCAAAGCCCCTTTTCTCCAAATTTTTTAAGAACATAAAATATTATCGGAAAAATCAAAATAATTTGGAGCATAACAGGGTAATAATAACTCCCGGGACCGACTCCGCCATTAATATATGCCGTTGTAAAATGATGATGTTGAATATTTCTTATATTAAAAAACCACTCAATAAGCAAAATAACCATAAACGGAAGTGTTAATCTCACATATCTGTGTACAAAGGTTTTTATATAATCTTTTACACAAATAAACGGTCTTATTAGAGCCGAATTTGTATAATTAAACCCTGTTATCAGCATAAAGATAGGAACTGCCATCCCTATACAAAACACAAAGAAAATATTATTTTGAGTATATGGAGTATGATTATGTAAAATTATAACCATAATAATTGCGACAGCCTTTAGTATGTTTATAAACTGATAAGATTTTCTTTTCTTAACTTCTTCCACCAATTATTTTCCCATTTTGCTGTAAGGACTATGTCTTACAATTATCGGGGTAACCAATATCATTTACCCATGCCTTCTGTCATAATACGCTGACAACCTGTAATAATATTAGAACAATAATTATATTAATGCAAGACAGAAGACAAGAATTACAAATAGCAATAGCAAAGGTTGTGAAATCGCACCGAACGAAATCCATCACAAAAAGTGCGGATGAGATTGGTATGGGAAAATCCATCTGGGCGGATTTGGAAAACGGGATAAAAGATCCGCAGTTTTCAACACTCTGGCGAATAGCGGAAGGGTTGGATATAAAACTGCATGATTTAGTGATTGAGATAGAGGAGGAGCTTGGCGAAAATTTTTCCTTTCTCGAAGACACCCCATCAAAAGATAAAAAATAGACAGGATTAAATAAAGTAAAAATTTTATGAATATTTAAACATTAAGTAACATGTTATTCCAAAAGTTATGTTCCATTTTTTCTTTTC
>DLEF01000028.1 GCA_002481545.1 Cyanobacteria bacterium UBA7753
AGTAATGCCGACCTAAGGACATTTTCCTTCCATGTTATAATATATCTCGGAATGGATAGCAGAGGTTTAAAACAAAAGTCATTTGAAAGATATCTCTACGCAGGGTTATTGCTCGCGGGGATGTTTCTTGCGGCACAATTTACGGGACACAAAGAAATTGTATTTCCTGAAATTTTTGCGCTAATAACGGGCTGTTGGATTGCTAAACGTACTCCGTGGAATACAAACGGATTGCGCATTATAGGACTGACAACTCTGTCGGCACTGCTTGGTGTTCTGACAGTCAAATACATGCCTGCTCACATCTACTGGAAAATCCTTTTCTGCTTCATCACAACGGAAATGTTCTTGGTTATCTCAAAAACCAACCTTGTGCCGATTATCCCTGCAGGGATTTTCCCTATATTTATGAACGTAAAATCCTACGTCTATCCGACGGCGGTACTTATAATGACATCAATAATCGTCCTCGGGCAGCGCCTGCTCGTAAAGCATAATCACAGGAACAAAGATAAATACAATCCCGCTATGTTTAACCGTTTTGTCGATTTGAAAAGGTATCTCAAACTTGCGGTTATCTTCGCCTTAATATCAATCTTCCCGATGAATCACGGGCTTATATTCTGGCTGTCACCGCCTGCTGTTGTTACCTTCGTAGAGCTTTCCGCTCCTATGAGTATGAACAGAAAACGCCCTGTCCAAGTCTGGGAAGTAATGTCCTTTGCGGCACTCACAGGCACAATATTCAGATTTATATTCAATATGTATTTCACCTTCCCGCTTATTGTAGCCGCGATGTTCGCCTGCGTATTCTACTTCCTCTACTGCAACAAGACAAAAGTTTTATATCCGCCTGCGAGCGGGGCACTATTAATGCCACTCATAATAAAACCCGTTGACGTATTATGGTACCCGATAGAAGTCGCAGCAGGGCTCGCAATACTCATCCCGATATCATTGTATTTATTCCCGACTGGGGTAAACAGAAGTAAATAGTATGTGTCATGCTGAATTTATTTCGGCATCCATAAAAATCAGATCCTGAAACAAGTTCAGGATGACGGAACCTACAATATTTATCGTAACTATACAGATGATTATTTAAAAATTTTTCAAACTTAATTTTATATTTATTTTATAATAATATGGAACAAAGATTTTTCGGGTAAAATATACGTATGTTTAATGAATATAAAAAAGGGAATATAAAACTGCTGGATAAATATATCCTCAAACAGGTTATTGAGATGTTTATCATGGGTGTTTTAGTATTCACATCTATTATATTTGCCTCCGACACGTTTATGACATTGATTAAACAGATTGCGAAATACGGTATTCCGTTCAAGATAGCGTTTATCCTTGTCATACTGACGTTGCCGTCAATCTTTGTTATGACAATCCCGATGGGGGTACTGTTATCAACCGTTATGGTGCTTAACAAATTAAGCCTTAATTCCGAATTAACGGTTATGAGAGCCTGCGGGATAGGGTTCAACAGAATCGCAAAACCGGTTTTTGCCTTCTCTGTCGTAATGTGTCTTGCAAGTTTCTTTATAAACGAAACCGTCGTCCCTGTTATGACAAAACAGGCAAAAGACCTGACTCTTTGGGCATTCTGTCAAAAGAATATTCCTGAAGGGAAACGAGATTTTACCTTCCAAGAAATAAACGACGACAGAACCTTGAAACGGTTGTTCTATGTAGAGTTTTGCGAGAACAAACAGTTTAGAAACGTAACCGTATTGGATATGTCAAAACCTGATGCAATCCATGTTCTGCAAGCACAATCGGGCGGATCGTCTCCGGAAGGTTGGATTTTCAATAACGGTATAGTTTATACAATCGCAGACAAAGGTAAAATTCTAAACTCTACCTATTTCGGTAAAACAGTAGCCCAATTCGGTGTAAACCTAAAGAAAGAATTAAAACGAAATGTCGCGAACGAACACAACTTTGTACAGCTGTGCTCATTTATCGCACATAATAAATCGTTAGACTACAGGCAGGATTTGATAATCGACCTGTTCGATAAACTGGCACTCCCGCTCACTACGGTAGTACTTGTACTTATCGGCGTTCCGCTTGCGATTACTCCACCAAGAGTGCGATATAACAGAGGGTTCTTATTCAGTATTCTGATTATATTCGCTTATTATCTGATAAGGGCTCTTTCTCTGTCATTCGGTGAAGCGGGAGACTTAAACCCGTTCCTTGCCGCGTTCCTGCCGAACATTATCCTAACGATTGTCGGAACATATCTGTATTACAGAAAAGTATTCACGATAACATAGGTATCTATTTCATCGCCATGAAATCTTCTAAGTTTACCCATTTACCGTTAACATTTACGGTCATATGTCCTGTGTCATCAGTTTTAACATCAAACGATGTTTTTCCGTCAGTACTTTCAAGTTTAGTAACTTTATAGTTCCCAATCGTAATACGTTGAGGTCCGCCATTTTTAGATTTAACGTCAAACTTGCCGTAATTTAAGTTATCGTTATCATCAGTTACAAACTTATAGTTGCCCGCATATTTACCACTGTTGATTTTTAAGTGAGCGTCTTTGGAAAAAGCACCGCCTGACTCATATAACGAAGCATATGCCGTCTTATTATCGCCTGATGTCAGAGATATTTTGTCATCCGTTTTTTTCAACCTTCGTTGCAGCAGGGCTCTGCGCCGCAGCATCATTTTTTACAATACTGCCGTCTTTATTTATCATTTTGACTTCTGTATGGCGGATAAATTTCTTGGCGGTTTCATCCCATTTCCAATGTACCGGAGGATTACTGCCGACTTCATAATACCAGCCCTGACCTGTTCCATATGTTGCTCTTAATGTTTTACCATTAGCTACTGTAAAGGTTCCGTCTTTTGAAACGCTGCCAATCCCCGGAGTCTTTACGAAATCGGAACCGTTCCACCAATAGTGCGTCTTTTCACTTTCTGAATAATACCAGCCTTTATCGGAACCGTATGTTCTTCTGAGTTTCGGATTGTGCTCCTCCGCTTTTTTATCGACATCCGCTGTATCCGTAGTTGCATCTGTATCGGTATCAGTATCACTCGTTGCATCAGCACCTTTTCTGGTATAAGCCGGCCCGCCGACTTTATATTCATATTTTTCTTTACCGTTATCACGCCAATCAACGTAGTCTTTTACAACATCGTCCGAATTGTTTTTATCTTTCACAGCCTTCATTGCATCCGTGCTGTCACTTTGCGTATTCGTTCTTATATACACTTTTTTACTTGCGACCAGCCATTTTACACTGCCGTCATCGTTTGCTTTGAATGCATCAGGGTTATCTGCTTTAAACTGCGCCGCATATTTATTATATTTATCCGTTCCGACCTTTGCATCGGCATCACTTTCTCCCTGAGCCTTCATTATTCTGATTATCAAATCATCAAACTGTTCACCCAACTGTATCGTATAGGAGTTTCCGACATTGGCATCATCTTTGACTTTTTCAGCGTTCTTTGCTGCCATATTCTTTAAGAAGTTAATATACTCCGTTTTCTTCTCTGCTTTTACATTATTCATCTTGTTTACGGCATCCGTAATCTCTTGATCCGTGACCGTGCCGTCACCGTTCGCGTCGACATCATTCAAAACGGCTGCCAATTCATCCGTAGACAACTTTCCATCGTTATTTTTATCATAGTTTTTAAAGATTGTCTCATTTACGGAATTTGCCGTTTCAGCCTGCAAATCCGACTTCGTCAATTCTTTAGCAATTTTGTTCGAAAATTCGATATTTTCATTACCGTTGTTAATCTTCATTTCTTACTCCTTTTTTAGACACACTTCTATCATATAGCATGTATTACGGCATACTTTAGGAAAACTTTAGGATTTATTACAATTTCGTTACAAATATGCCTTCCATCTAATAATCATTTGTACTTAAACAATAAATATTAATACTCGCAAACATTAAATACATAATACTAACCATATATTCCGATGAATAACGGGGAAATGAAGTTATTATCAAATATATATAATCCTCATCGCTCATTCCTCTCAAAGGAGAGGATTTTTTTTTATGCGAGGGAATAGGTAGGATTATTTGTTGCAAAAAACAGACCAGTAGGTCGGCATTACTTATGCCGACAAAATTAAATCTGTATCAGAATTGTCGGATTGGTA
>DLEF01000031.1 GCA_002481545.1 Cyanobacteria bacterium UBA7753
TGTGACAAGCACAACCCGTACTATTCGTCTTGTTGCGTTAATCTTTGATACTCTTCTTTTGTCAGGTTAAAGTAGGGTACGGTCTCCACCACACCAATATTTATGCTTTATTTAATCTTACGTTGTAATAATCCTATAAATTTGGTTAGATAATACTTTTCTTGAGTCTTTCGGAACGTTTTTCGCTCAACAAATTCTTCAATTTCATAATAGCTTGCGCGTGAACCTGACAAACTCTTGATTCGGAGATGTTCACGGCTTCGCCGATTTCTTTAAATGTCATGTTTTCGTGATAGTAAAGAACCATTATCATACGTTCACGTTCAGGCAAACGTTTTAATGCTGCTTCTAATTGGTCTTTTACGCTCTTTTCTTCATATTCTTCGTGTGGCGCCTTATGAGTGGAATCTTTGATAGTATCAATGACTTCCATGCTGTCTTCGCCGTTACCTTTTTTGTCATAAATAGATGTAATGGTTGTATCATCAGCAAGGATTTGGTCTACCTTCTCGGTTTCCATACCCAATAATTCCGCGACTTCGGAACTTGTTGCAGGACGGCCGAACTGTTTCTTTAACTGCTCTTGTGCCTGTTTAACACTTCTTATTTTTCTTCTTACGCTTCTCGGCAAGAAGTCTTGCGATCTAATCTTATCTAAAATATTCCCTCTTATTCTGACAAGAGCGTACGTCTCAAATCTCGCTCCGTTCTTAGGGGTATATTTCTCAACCGCATCAATCAAACCTTCTATACCATAGCTTGAAATATCTTCAAACGTAAACGTCGGGGGCAATGCTACCTTAACACGACCGACAACGTATCTGGTAAGATATATGTATTGAACAATCAGCGTATCACGTAATTTTTTGTTACTGCGATCGTTAAAATACTCTTCCCAAACCTTTTCGAGTTCTTCGTCGGAAAGTCGTTTTATATTATTGTAACTGCTAAAACTGTTTTCGTTCTCCATCCCGCTACCTTGGTAATAAGTGTTTACATTTTAATTATATAGATTTGTAACAAATTTTTATCGTGTATATGTATGAACTTTTGTAAATTGACTAAAGTAACTATATGAGAGGGGGGTAAATGTAATGCATAATTCGTAATGCATAATGAATAATTAAAGTTGGAGGCATGCACGGATTGATTATGAGATCCTTCGCTGTTATTTCAACGGTTTTATCTTTAACCTGCAGTTTATTGCTCAGGATGACAATTAAAGTACAATTTCACAAGTTACAACCCAGAACGTCACTCGCGCAACTGTCATTCTGAGCACATGCGGCAAATGTTGGTGCGAAGAATCTATTTTTCTAGTTAAAAGTTCAAAGTTAATAACTATGCACTTTTAACTTTGCACTTTTGCACTCACTTAGTGCCCTAGTATCTTAGTATCCTTATAATTTACCCCTAGCCTGCCATGCGCATGAAATACTCTACCCACTTGATAATAGAAGTTATTTCATAAGGTTTCGGCAAATACAAATCCGCACCTTTGCTTAAAATCAATGATTTATCATGCCTGTTTGACGTAACAATTACCTTGGAATTGCCGAAAAGGTTATTGTGTTTTATCTTTTCGCAAAGCTCAAGCCCTTGCATGTCTTCTCCGCTGTCTATTATAAATATTGCGGGGATATTGTCTTCTTCAAACTCTGTCATGACATCGTAGCCTTGGAGCTCTAAAGTAGTTCTTAAAAGCAATTCAAGTACGCTATCAGGCTCTAATACAACTATTTTTTTATTAACGCTTGGATTTTCTTCTATCTGACCTGATATTTTCGGTCGGTCGACGATATAGTTTGATTTTGCAGGCAATTTTGCAAGCGGTTTCAGACGCTGAAGTTTGTGCAAAATATGTTCGGGGTTGTCATAGGTATCGAATTTACTTGTTATAACTCCGATAAGGAGCGATACAAATTCTATTCTTATTCCTGCTTCTTCGTCGCCTTGGAGGAGCATGTACCCGCGTTTTGTATCTTCATGCGAATAAAATTTCGGTGCGACCGCATCGAACGCCGTCGTAAAGTATGATGCAAACCTTTCTGCGACATAGGAAGATGTTATAACCATAAATTCCGTATCCGACAATTGTCCGATAAAATCGTTTTCCGAAAGCGCGGATTTCATAATAGCAACAAGCGTTTTTATAACCTTATCTCCCGCAAACTCGGAATACATTTCAACATACTGTTTAAAGTTTTCCACGCTTATTGATAAAACCGCCCAATCTTTGCTGTCCGCAAGCGTTCGTTTGAGTGCGCGGACACAGTATTTTGCGTTCGGAAGGAGAGTTTTATTGTCGAGGTTTGTCTCAAGCTCCCTTCTTATATGCGCTTTTATTCTGAATTGAAATTCTTTAAAATTGACAGGCTCGCTTATAAAATCATCCGCGCCCGCCTCTAATGTTTTTATTTTGTCGTCTATACTGTCAGATTTTGACAGTGCAACGATAACAGGTCTGATGTTATATGTAAGCACCCTTATTTTTTTACAAAACTCGGACAATTCCTCGGGAATACTATCAGACACAATAATCATATCAGGTTCAAGCGTTTGGATAAAAACAAGCGCATCTTTAATAGTCCTTGCTATTTGAACCATGATGTTTTTATCTGCAAGATTTTTTTTGTATTTTACGGAAAGTTCTTTTCTTGTATCTATGATTAAGATGTTACAGAGCATCTGGCATGATCCTCCATACTGTATTGCGGAAATTCCAATTCAAAACGGGTGCCGTGACCTGTGTTTTTGAACGAGATTTTCCCTTTCATCTTTTCGGTCAACGATTTTGTGATAAACAAGCCGAGCCCCGAACCTTGGGTTTTACGGGTGAGCGGGTTATCTATCCTTGAGAATTTCTCAAATATTTTATCCGCATATTTTTCATCTATTCCGCAGCCTTCATCCTGTACATAGATAATAACGGATTTATCCGTCTCTTTTGTGGAAACTTTCACGGTTGAGCCCGGCTCTGAATATTTACAAGCGTTTTCAACCAGATTAATTAATATTTGTTCCAATTTATCCGCATCCGCATATATTGCGGGATCGTCTTTAGCGAGGTTTAATTCAAATTTATAATTTCCGTATTTTTGTTTTATTATCTGGATTACGGTTGATATTGAATAATTGACCGATGTTTTTTTGAACACTAACTTTTCATCAGGAATTTTTGTAACCGATAAAATATTTTCAACAAGGTGGATAAGCCTGTTGGATTGCTGTTCAATAATCTTTAAAAACTTCTTTTTAGATTCATCGTCCAACTTGTCCCAAGAAGACAACATTGTCTGCGCAAACCCTCTTATACTGGTCAGAGGAGTTCTCATTTCATGTGATACGGTGGAAATAAATTCTTCTTCATTCTTCATAACTTGATTATAGCATTAAATGCGGTTTTTGTAACTTGATATTACACAATATCTCCATGGGTAGCAAAAATTTAAGTTCAGATACATTATACAGGTATAAGTTTTTCTATAGGAAATATCATGCCGATAACAAATTTTCCCAAGATTTCGGGAATAGCAAAAAATAATATAAAGATAACTATAAACGAAAAAAAACTGCGTAAAACTCTTTCCGCAAGAGGTGTTATGCAGCCGGATATACTTGATTTATCAACCTCCAAGACAAAGAAAAAAGGGCTTTTGGCAACCGTTGCAACTGTTTTTTCAACAGGAATAGGCGCAACAATAAAAAAACATTTCCAAAATTCGGCATTAAATAAGATTGATAAAAGGTTCGACGCTTTGCAACAGGATTTGCCGAGAGTAAAAGATACTTTCCAAGATGTATTTATGCGCAAAGATATAGACACTAAAGAAACCTCCGCAATGCTTGAAAGATATCGCGATATAGAAAAACTGAGAGTTACGGGAACAAAAGACGATTATATAAAGGCATTATTTAAAGAGGCAAAGAAAAACTTTGGATTCGGGGATATTGATATCCCTTTGCATATTGATGATGTTATAGACAACAGCGAAAAATGCGCAGGGAGTACAAAAGATTTGATGAATCAGGGTATTCATATAAAGCGAAACCGCACAAATATGAGCCATATGAACGTTATTCATCACGAATTGAGGCATGAAAAACAAAATTATATAGCGTTTAATTATGACAAAGAAGAGTACGTAAAAACAGCTATAAAATCGGTATACAAAGAGGCAAAATCAAATAAAGATGATTTTCTGTATGACACAGTTAAAAATATCTCGTTTGAACAATATTACGATGATATGCAGGATGCCGCAAAAAATGATATATACCTGATTGAGAAAATGTACGGCAAAGCAGACAAATCAAAGCTTAGCGAAAAAGACTGCGAGTTTGCCCGTAAGTGTTTGAAGGCAAAAGAAAGCAGAGTGAGCGGAAAAGTAAATTATAAAGCATACAAAAACAATTTCCTTGAAAAAGATGCTTTCCATGCCGGCGACACCATAGATAAACTTTTGGGATAAATATTATACGTTGTTGTATAAATCGTGTTCGTATTTATCATGCCAGTGATTGTCGTCATCATCGTCATCATCTTTGTGGTCGTCTTTGTGTTTAATATATTCCGCATGGTTGATTAAACGTTTTGTCTTAGCGCTTTCATCTATTCTGAATACGTTAATGAACGAGAATATTGCAAGAACAACCGCAAGTGAAAATATAGCGATATAAGAAGAGTTACTTGATGCCATAACTCCGTTCGGATTCATAACAGGCTTGAACATATCAAGGAAACATCCGACAACGTTACCCAAAACCGCAACGGTCAGATAAAATCCGCAAATCATTACACTGACTGCAGTATTTGCAACTTTTTCTCCGTTGAAATCATGGAGTAACGGAACCAAAAGCGGTGAAAGGCTTGCGCCAAACGCTATTGTACAGAACAATACTGCAATAAGCGGAGTCCTTATATCAAAACATACACAGGCTAATATTGCAGAAAATACAAACAGAGTGTTGAAACTCGTCACTCTTAAAAATATTGTTCTTCTGTTCAATGCAGCCTTGCTCCATACGGCAAGGATTGAACCTGATATTGCATATAACCCGCCCATTATGGATAGCACCGTTGCAGATTTCATTACAGGCATGAGACAAAAATCTTCAAGGAATTTTTTACCTATAACCGTTTGAACAACGTAATACAGCCCGTAGTTCAGGCATGCAAACGCATACAAGCTAAAGTTTTTCTTGTTTTCAAAAGTTTCTTTATACAATTCCAAGTCCATATGGACTGATTTATCAATTTCCTGATGTGAAACTGATTTGTTTCTGTCTATTATCATAAACAGAGCACAAGCGATTGAGCTTATAACCCCTGTGAGGACAAAAGCCTCTCTCCAACCGACTTTATCAACAACCATTACAAGCGGAGCATTTGCAATAATTCCGCCCAAATACCCGATTAACAGGATAAATGAGAGAACAACTCCAAAGTTTCTCTTAGGGACAAGTCTTCTTGTTTCGTTTATCAAACCGATATAGAAGGTTGCGGAACCTAAACCGATTAAAACTCGGCTAAAGTACAACAACGGCAATGATTGTGAGAACGGAAACATTAAACTACCGCCTAAAAACAGCAGAGAACCTACCGTAATAACTCTGAAACCGCCGAACCTTGCAATAAGAATACCTATTACAAGCTGACTCAGTGCGTATATATACATAAACGCGGCACCGAGAGAGGTAATACTTTGCGCGGTGGTATGCAAATCATTTTGCAATACATCAAATACGGCACCCGGAACGGCAACTCTTTGGATATTTGCCGCAAAATACAGGATTGAACCCAGTGCTATTAATGATATCTCTGCTCCCGTAATCTTCTTCATAATGTAATTATTCTACATCCGACAAAAATTTTGTTCAAAGTTTCTAAAGTTATATAAAGAAAACTTTAGAAACATTCTTGGTGGCGTTCATATCACACTGTTTTAGTTGACTTGATGTATAAACAGCTTTATATAACGTACAAATTATTTACCCCTGCCCTGTTTTTATGATAAAATTGTCAGGAGGTAAATATTAAAGTCGGTTGAACGACAGTAAAAGTATAATATTTACATTCAGTGGCAAGTATGTCAGGAGATTATAATTATGAGAATGTCAAAACTTTTTGTTCAAACATTGAGAGAATTTCCGTCAGATGCGGAAGTTGTTTCACATAAATTGCTTGTAAAAGCAGGATATATAAAAAAACTTACAAGCGGGGTTTACACCTATTTACCGCTAATGTGGAGAGTTTTAAAGAAGATTGAAAACATTACAAGAGAAGAAATGGATAATGCAGGTGCTCAAGAACTCCTTATGCCGTTCCTTCAACCGAAAGAATTGTGGGTTGAATCAGGCAGATGGGAAGCATACGGAAAAGAGCTTATGCGTTTGCGCGACAGACACGACAGAGAAATGTGCCTCGGACCTACGCACGAAGAAATTATTACCTCTGTTGCCCGTGACATTCTTAAATCATATAAACAATTACCGATGAATTTATACCAAATCCAATCTAAATTCAGAGATGAGGTCAGACCTCGTTTCGGACTTCTCAGAGGTCGTGAATTTATTATGAAAGACGGCTACAGTTTCGGTATGACTCAGGAAGATTTGGACAAAGAATACAAAAATATGGCAGATACATATACAAGAATCTTCAACAGATGCGGTCTGCCGACTAAAGCAGTACAATCCGACAGCGGAGCCATAGGCGGAAATGTAAGCCATGAATATATGGTTATCACGGATACCGATGCAGGCGAAAACGACGTATTCTACTGTGATGATTGCGATTACGCAGCAAACTCAAACCATGCGGTTTCTAATTTGCCAAAAGCTGTTGTTGACGGCAAAGAATGCGGATTGATCGAAAAGAAAATCGTTGATACTCCGAACACTAAAACAATAGAAGAATTAAGCGATTTTTTGAAAGTTCCTCAAAGTATCATTTGCAAATGTCTTGTTTATATCGCTGATAAAAAACCTATCTTGGCTTATATCAGAGGAGATAAGCAGGTTGAGGAAACAAAACTTATGAACGCAGTAGGCGCAACAGATATCCGTATCGCAACAGCGGAAGAGATTGAAGAGTTGATGCAAAAGAACGGATTTAGTGCAAGAGCAGGGTTCATCAGTGCAATCGGAATTAAGGATATCAAGATTATTGCCGATAATACGGTTAAAGAGATGAAAAACTTTGTGGTCGGGATAAACGAAAACGATAAACACCTTGTAGGTGCAAACCTTGAGGATATTCAGGTTAAAGATTTCGCTGATTTCAGACTCGTTGAGGCAGGCGAATTTTGTCCTAAATGCGGTAAACCGCTCAAGGTAACGAGAGGTATCGAGGTCGGAAACATCTTCCAACTCGGAACAAAATACTCAAAACCAATGAATGCCGTATACTTAGATAAAGACGGCAAAGCTAAACCTTATGTAATGGGTTGTTACGGTATCGGTATCACCAGAACCGCAGCGGCTGCCGTAGAGGCACACTATGACGAACACGGGATAAAATGGCCTATCTCCATTGCTCCGTATCACGTAATAGTTGTACCTGTCAGCGGTAATGACGAAAAACAAAAATTCGTTGCGGAAGATATTTACAAAAAATTATCCGATAAGGGTATTGAAGTTGTAATCGACGACAGAAACGAAAGACCGGGAGTTAAGTTCAAAGATGCCGATTTAATCGGGTTCCCGTTCAGAATAACCGTAGGTAAAACGGTCGCTGACGGTAAGGTTGAATTTGTAACCCGTGAAACAGGCGAAAAAGTTGAAATGACACCTGACGAGGCTATAAACACAGTTGTCGAAAAGATAACGGAAGCTTTGAAATAAGGTTAAATACAAATAATCAAAAAAGAGGTTTATTATATATAAACCTCTTTTTTTTCTATGTTAAATACTTTAATCTTAAATCTATATCAAAACCAAGAGCTTTTATTATAACTGCAATAGTCGGAAATTCAGGAGTGACCTCTTTTCTGAAAAGTTTATAAAAATATGTACGGTTTATACCGCATTTTTTTGCAAATTCACTAACCGAACCATGTAATTTTATTAATGGTTTTAAAGAATTTAAGAACACTTCCGCATTATTGTCTTTCATATATTCATTTAACAACTCGGTTATATATGCTTTTTGCATTTCAACATCATCTTTTAAATAATCAAGCGTATTGTATTCAGGCATTTTATTTTTCATTATTTGACCTTTCTTTATAATCTTTTAAATATTTTTCTGCAGTTTCAATATCTTTGGATTGTCTTTGTTTATTACCTGCATTTATTAATAATATTATTGTATTATTTTCTTCATGAAAATATATTCTCTCACCGCTTTCAAACTTTAATTCGGATAGTCCCTTCTTTAAGTTTCGACATTTGCCGTATAACCCAAACTTTAATCGTCCAAGCCTGACTAATACTTTGACCTTTAATGATTTATCAAGATTATTCATCCAATCATCAAAAGGAATTTTTCCGTTTTCAAGCTGATATTTTAGAATGTTTTTCATATTAATAGTGTACCCTATATGATACAGTCAGTCAAGAGGGAGCACCACAAAAGGCATAAAAATAATAATATTTACAAACAGTAACCTTTAAACATCAATTATTACGGCGATTTCGGCTCGAGGTGGTTTACAACCGTAATATATTCTTTGAAAAATTACATATTTATGGTATTATCGGTTTATAATAATATGGACATATACACATAGTAAGGAGCATATATGATTTCTGTAAACGATTTAAAAACAGGTTTAACATTGCAATTAGACAATGGTCTTTGGTCAGTAGTAGAATTTTTACACGTAAAACCGGGTAAAGGTGCAGCGTTTGTACGTTCTAAACTTAAAAACGTAGAAACGGGACAAGTTGTTGAAAAAACCTTCAGAGCCGGTGAAAAAGTAGCAAAAGCTACTCTTGACAGACGTGAAATGCAATATTTATATAAAGAAGGTAAAGACTTCGTTATGATGGATAACGAAACTTACGAACAAATGCAATTAACGGAAGATCAAATCGGCAGCGGTATCAAATACTTGAAAGAAAACATGATTGTTCAAGTTTTGATGCATGACGGTAATATTATCGGTGTTGATATTCCTGCACACGTTGAGTTAGAGGTTGTTGATACTCCTCCTGCAGAAAAGGGTAACACCGCTCAAGGCGGTACTAAACCTGCAACTCTTGAGACAGGTGCCGTTGTAAACGTTCCGTTCTTCGTTTCAAACGGTGACGTTATCCGTGTAGATACTCGTTCTAACGAATACTTAGATCGTGTATAAACATTAGTAATGAGAAGTTCAGCTCATTAAGAAAAGATACTAAGGCACTAGGGCACTATGGCAGTAAGAAAATTTAAAATAATTTATAAAAACAACTTAGTATCTTAGTGCCTTAGAGCCTTAGCAACTTCAAAAAAGGAAAGGTTAGTAATGAAATTTGAGACAGAATATATAGAAAAGTTGGCAAAAATAATTGCCGATAACGAATTGACTGAAATATCGTTAGAGGATGGCGAACAGGCAATAACTATCAGAAAAGATTTACCTGAAGTTGTTACCGCAGGGGTACCGTTACCGCCTGCAGCTCCTGTTGCTGCCGCAGCTCCTGCTCCTGCAGCTGCACCTAGCGCTCCTGCCGTTGCGGCAGAAGAAGAAAAGAAGGGTAAAGCTATAGTATCACCTATGGTTGGTACATTTTACAGCAAACCTTCTCCTGATGCAGACCAATTCGTAAAAGTAGGCGACACTATTTCTGCCGGCGATACCGTTTGTATCATTGAGGCTATGAAGATGATGAATCAGATTGAGTCTGAATTTGACGGTAAAATTACTGAAATTTGCGTATCTGACGGCGATCCTGTTGAATACGGTCAACCGTTGATGTACGTAGAATAATTATTTATATAAAACGGCAGATATATTCTTAAATCTGCCGTTTATTATTTAAAATTCCCAAAGATTAGGGAAAATGAACAGAGGGGAAATATAAAAAGTGTTTAAGAAAGTATTGATAGCAAACAGAGGCGAAATAGCGGTAAGGGTAATAAGAGCGTGCAGAGAACTCGGAATACCTACCGTTGCGATATATTCAACCGCAGATGCGGAATCACTTCATGTCAGATTAGCGACCGATTCTTATTGTATCGGACCTGCTCCGAGCAGTGAGAGCTATCTTGATATAAGCAGAATTATGGCAGTTGCGGAAATCACGGGTGCTGACGCAATCCATCCGGGCTACGGGTTTTTATCAGAAAGAGCCGATTTCGCTGAAATTTGTGAAAAGAGCGGAGTTAAGTTTATAGGTCCTACCTCTGAGGCTATGCGCAAAATGGGCGATAAAGCAACCGCCCGTAAAACAATGGTTGAAAACAATGTCCCTGTTACTCCGGGAACAGGTATCGTAAGAACAGTCGAAGAAGTTCAAGCCTTCGGAAATAAAGTCGGCTACCCTATTATCTTGAAAGCTACCGCAGGCGGCGGCGGAAAAGGTATGAGAGTATGTAACTCCGACGACGAAGTTGAAACAAACCTCAACTTGTGCCAGCAAGAGGCTCAAAGTTTCTTCGGAAACCCTGATGTTTATGCGGAAAAGTTCCTCGTAAACCCTCGTCATATTGAGGTTCAAATCTTGGGCGACAGCTTCGGAAACGTTATCCACTTAGGCGAACGTGACTGTTCAATCCAAAGACGTCACCAGAAATTGTTGGAGGAAGCTCCTTCCCCTGCAATAGACGAAAAAACAAGACATGAAATGGGTGCGGCAGCAGTAAGAGCCGCAAAAGCTATTCACTATGAAGGTGCAGGCACCTGTGAATTTTTACTCGACCACGACGGCAAATGGTACTTTATGGAAATGAATACCAGAGTACAGGTTGAACACTGTGTAACAGAAATGATATCAAGAATAGATATCGTAAGAGAACAGATAAGAGTCGCTGCAGGCGAAAAATTATCTTATACACAAAAAGATGTACAATTGAGAGGTCACGCTATTGAATGCCGTATCAATGCAGAAAACCCTGACAAAGACTTTATGCCATGTCCTGGAAAAATTGACGGATACTGTGCTCCGGGCGGTTTCGGTATAAGAGTCGATTCTCACGTATATCCTGGGTATTCAATTCCGCCTTATTACGATTCTATGATAGGGAAATTGATATGCTGGGGCGAAACACGTAATCAGGCAAGACGCAGAATGTATCAAGCCTTGAAAGAATACGTTATCACGGGTATTGCAACAACAATTCCGTTCCACCAACAAATCATTGAAGATGATGTATTCATCAGCGGAAACTTCAACACGGGATTTATTGAAGATTTTTATAAACGCAGATAGTTAAAATAATTCGTAATTCATAATGCGTGAATGAAAGATACTAAGATACTAGGGCACTAAGGCACTAAGTGAGTGCAAAGTTAAAAGTGCATATTTACTAACTTAAAGCTTTGAACTTATAACTTTTAACTTGAAAAGTAGGGTGCAATTTTTTGCACTGATGTTTTGTGTTGTGATTATTTGTCTTCTTAATGCAAAATTATTTTGTAACAGAAATATTACATTTTATTAACAAACTGGCAAAAAAATAGGTTTAAATGCATTATATAAACAGGTGAATTAAATTATAGGAGGTTATGGACATGTCATCCGTAAAATGTGTAGGAATGGTTGCAACAGCAGGCGCATTAGTTGCAGGTGGATTAAATGCATACAGAGGAATGAAAGCAAGAAAAGGAATTGTTCAAGATGCACAGCGCATATCGGATAGCAACGGAGGCAAAATCCCAACCGGAGGAATGACAAAAGACGGTAAAATGTGGGACGGATTCACAACCGTTGATAAGGTTAAAAAAGATACCAACAAATCAATCGCTATCGGTACGGCATTGAGTGCTCTTGCAGGCGGTATCGCAACAGCGGTTGTTTCCGCAGCAACCCTTTTGGCAAAAGCTCATATTAAATAATAATATGATTTCAGTATTTAAAACATAACAGACCGCTCGAAGATTATCGGACGGTCTGTTTTTCAGTAATAATCATGGTTTCACATGGTTAAGGAATGTAAAATATGAACTCAATTTTGTCAATTTTATCTTTCTTAAATTGTTATTAAAAGTATGGATGTGTGTAACAATAGAAACGTAAATTTTAACGGTATCCACATTAAGAATACGAATGTTCTTAAACGTGTGGCAAAAGAAGTCAATGAGTATGTACCGACGGAGGCGCATATTGTCGAGATGGATTATAACAATCCGAAAGACAAAAAAGCGGTCGATGACCTGTTCAAATACTGGCAAGGCGCGGAATTTATCCCAATGATTGCAAGCTATACGACATCTCCGACAAGACGCGTTTACGCTATCACAAGACAGGCGAATGACTTTGAAAACATGGACTCCTCCAAAATTATGGGTATGGTAGACTACAAAATAAACGGCAATTCCGCAAACGTAAGTTTCTTACAAGCTGATCCCAAGTATTTGGACGAAAATCCGCGTTCCGTAAAAGGTATCGGAAAATCTCTAATGCAAGGCACCGTCGAGCATTTGAAAGAAACTCATGGCTGTACGGAAATGAAAGGTTTTGCAAGACCTACGGAAAAACCGTTCTACAGAAAGATTTTCCCTAACTTGGTCGAAAAACCTTCTACACAGGATGATTATACCAATATGTCGGTAGAATTGTAATTATTTACTGATTTTACTGAAATCGGCAACCAATCCGTAGTAGCTTTTCAACATAGTCAAAAGCCCTATTCTGTTGTTTCTGATGTTTTCGTCTTTGTCCATAACAAGAACTTTATCAAAGAAAGCATCAACCTTTGAGTTTAATCCGATTAATTGTTGTAAATATTTAGGATAATCTTCCGTTACTTCAATATCTTTTACCGCAGAATAAAGATTTCTTTCTTCATCGCATTGGAATAAGTCTTCATCAACTATATCAAAAGAAGCGTCCTTCAAAATTCTGATTACACGATTTGCGTTTTCAATAGTCATAGGGCTGTCAAATTCTGATACAGCTTTGACTCTGCTGATGTAATCCGATAATTTCTCTAACGGATTACCGATTAAGCATGCCTCTAAAATATCTTTTCTGTATGTATCTGCAAGATAAATAGTCAATCTTTGGATAATAAATTCTTCTACATCCTTTTGGCAATCAGCCTTAACAGGGAGAAGTTCCAAAGTAAACTTGATAAGTTGAGACAGGTCAATCTCAAGATTGTTTACAATAACAGTCTTAATGATACCTAATGCCGCACGACGTACACCCAACGGATCGGATGAGCCCGTAGGTTTTTTACCTGATGCAAATACGGCGCAAATGTTATCCATCTTATCCGCGATACCTACGATTTGACCTTCTATTCCTTTTGCGAGTTCACTATCGGCATTTAACGGGAAGTAATGTTCTTTTATTCCTTCACTGACTTTTTCATTTTCACCTGAAACTCTTGCATAATCTGCACCGATAAATCCTTGCAATTCCGTAAACTCAAATACAAGTTTCGTTGCTAAATCAGCCTTACATAAGTATGCTGTTCTTATAATATCGGTATCGTTGATTTCCAACTCTTCCGCCAATAATTTTGACAGCTTAATCAATCTCTGTGTCTTATCATAGACTGTTCCCATACCTTTTTGGAAGGTCATACCTTTGAGTTTTTCAACGTATTCTTCCAATTTATGTTTTGTATCGGTTTTTACAAAGAATACCGCATCATCAAGTCTTGCCTTGATTACTCTCAAATTCCCCGCTTTGATATTTTCAAAATCATCACCGATATAGTTTGCTATTGTGATAAATTTGTTTGTTAATTTATTGTCTTTATCAAACAGGGCAAAATATCTCTGGTGTGTTTCCATAACCGTAACAGTTACTTCATCAGGTATCTTCAAATATTCTTCATCGAAATCACAAACAACGGCTACAGGCCATTCGCAAAGATTTGTAACCTCTTCCAATAAATCGTCGGAAACACGAGTGTGTGCACCAATCTCTGATGCCTTTTTGTCTGCTTCTTCAACAATTTTTGCTTTACGTTCTTTTTGGTCAACTATGACATAACCTTGTCTTAATTTTTCTTTGTATTCATCAGGATTGTTTATTTCGATAGTACCTTCATAAGAACGGTGTCCTCTGGAAACTCTTGAAGATTCTATATCCAAAATTTTAACTTTTAATTCTTCGTTGTTATAAACTGAAACTATCCAACGGATAGGACGTGAGAATTTTTCTTCGTGTGTTGACCATCTCATAAAATGAGGGCCTTGGAGTTTTAAAACAAGGTTTGGTACGTTTTCTGCCAACAATTCTTTTGTGGATTTACCCTTAATCTCGACTTTCGCCATTACGTAGTCATTTTCAACGTATAAATCTTCAGGTTTTAATCCGTTCTTTCTTGCAAAACCTTCACCTGCCTTTGACAAGTTACCATTTTCATCATAAGCAATCTTTTTAATAGGTCCTTTGAAAACCTTGGTAGAATCAGGCTGCGAATCTGCCAAACCGTCAGTGATAACGGTTAATCTTCTCGGAGTTGTCAAAATTTCAATATTGCTGTACTCAATATTGTTTGTTTTGTAAAATTTCTCAAAACTTTCTCTTAACTGCTTTTCAGCCATTGTAATAAACTTATACGGCAACTCTTCTACGCCGATTTCCAATAAATATTTGCTCATACTAAAACCTCATTTTTTATAATATTTATTATAATACAAACAGGGCGGGGGGTAAATGTATAAAGATACTAAGGCAGTAGGGCACTAAGGCACTAAGTGAGTGTAAAGCAAGTAGGGTGCGATGTTTCGCGCCAATACATTATTTTTAAATTATACATTATTTTCATAAGAAACATAAAATATAAGATAATTACTAAATTTTATCTGCTTTGTTGTAAAATATTAAAGTAAAGCTGGAAATATTAAACCAAATAAAAAGGAACAATTATGGCAAAGATAAAATTCGGAACGGACGGTTGGAGAGCAATAGTAGGACAAGATTTTACGGAAGATAACGTCAAACTTGTCGCGTATTCCATAGCAAAATACGTGTTTGAAAAATACGGAATAAACAAAAAAATAATCGTCGGCTATGATCCGAGAAATATGGCGGATGTATATTCCAAGCTCACGGCGGATATTTTGTCCAATTTCGGGTTTACCGTCGAATATTCTTCGAGGGTAATACCGACTCCTGTGCTTGCATACTGTGCAAAGCACGAAAACGCCTGTGCCGTAATGTTTACAGCTTCCCACAATCCGCCCGAATATCTCGGGATAAAATTCATCCCTGATTATGCAGGACCTGCAACAAAAGATATTACGGACGCACTGGAAGGGAATATTGTTCTGATTAAAAACGGTGATTGGAACTTTGATAAAACAAAATCTTCCAAAAAAGATATTATTATCAAAGATTTTTCACAAGAATATTATGACCATATGGAAACCCTTATTGATTTCAACAAAATCAAAACGATAAAAACAAATATTATATATGACGGTCTGTATTCCGCAAGTATCGGTTATTTTGATACATTGTTGAAAAATCACGGGATAAAATTTGATACAATGCATATGGTGCATGATACGAACTTCGGAGGAGGCATGCCTGAGCCGAAACCTCAATATATGACGGATTTAATAGAAAAGATAAAAGGCACAACAAACACAATCGGTTGTGCAAACGACGGTGATGCGGACAGATTCGGAATAATAAACGAGAATGGCGAATATGTAACTCCGAATGAAATTATTGCAATTTTGTTGAAACACCTGATTGAGAACAAAAAGATGTCAGGCTGTCTTGTAAAGACAGTAGGCGCAAGCCTTATGCTGGACAGAGTCGCAGAAAAACTCAATGTACCCGTTGTTGAAACTCCTGTCGGATTTAAGCATGTAGGACAAGCTATGAGAGAGAATGATTGCTTAATCGGCGGAGAAGAATCGGGAGGATTGAGCATAAAAGGTCATATCCCTGAAAAAGACGGGCTCCTTGCTAATCTGCTTGTAATGGAGGCTATGGCATATTACGGCAAATCACTCGTTGAACTGCAAAAAGATTTACAAGATTTTGTCGGCTGTAAGTTTATAAACGAACGTATTGATTTCAAACTGAATGACCGCTCCGAGATTGCCACGGCTATTGATAAGGTTTCCAAGATAACCGAGGCGGGCGGATTTGGATTAACAAAAACAGATCGCAAAGACGGAATAAAAATATATTTAGGCGAAAACAGCTGGGTGCTTGTTCGCCCGAGCGGAACCGAACCGTTGTTAAGAATATATTTTGAAAGTGACAGCGAAGATAATCTGAAAAATATACAAAAAGATATTTTAAATGTTATAAAATAAAGAATGTTTTATTTTTGCTTAAATTAATTCTACCTATAAACAAATCAAAAATTATTTTATGCGAAGACCAAAACTCCAATGAGGGCAAATATTATAAGTGCGATATTATAGTGCAGGAATGTCGGCACACATGTATCCCAAATATGGTTGTGCTGTCCGTCTACATTCAACCCTGACGTAGGACCAAGGGTTGTGTCGGAGGCAGGAGAGCCCGCGTCACCCAAAGCAGCGGCTGCCGCCAAAACGACAATTGCTTGTGATGTGTTAAACCCGAGTTTGATAAATACCGGTGTAAATACTACCGCTAAAATAGGGATTGTTCCGAAGGATGTTCCTATTCCCATTGTTATAATTAGTCCTATGAGTAACATTATAAATGCTGCCGTAATCTGACATTCAGGCAGCAATCCCATTGCGGAATTAACGAAAGTTTCTATTCCGCCCGTGGATTTTAAAACAGTCGCAAACCCTGACGCAACAAGCATAATAAATGCAACATATCCCATCATATAGATACCTTCATCCATAAGTTTGTCCATCTTGGAATGCTTAACCGCACCGAGTGAGAAGATTATCCCGAGCCCGCAAAGTGCCCCCAAAGGAAGGGAATGCGTGATTATTTGCACTGCAAATGTCACAATTGCCGCAAGTATGGTTATATAATGTTTGTAATTGAGTTTTGTTGAAGTTTCTCTCTGCTCCGTTATTTTGATATCCTTATATTCTCTCGGCTTTCTGTAAGATATGAATATTGCAATAAGCAATCCGACCAACATTCCCAACCCAAGTATCCACGTTGATTTCCAGACATCGGTTTTTACAACCGACATTCCGTTTTGAATCATATTCTCCGCAATGAGGTTTTGGAATATAAGTCCGAATCCTGCAGGGATAACAATATAAGGCGTTTTTAAACCGAATGCCAAAATACACGCTATCGCACGTCTGTCAATCTTCATCATATTCATTGTGTGAAGCAAAGGCGGTATAAGTATCGGTATAAACGCAATATGGATTGGAATAATGTTTTGCGATGCCATTGATATAAGTATCAATATCAGATAAAGCATATATTTTTTATTGTTCACAAATTCGATTATTTGATTAGAGATAATATCGGTTAAACCTGTATGGTTCATGGCTGCCGCGAAAGCTCCGAGCAGGATATAGCTCAAAGCCGTCTCCGAGTTCCCGCCCATGCCTGATATAAATGTGTTCATTATCCCCGTTATCGGCATGCCCGAGATTACTCCCGCGATTATTGCAGAAATAATGATTGATAACAGCACGTTTACTCTTAGCAAACAAAGAACAAACAAGCATAATATCGATATAATAACAGGGTTAAATATAATCTCAAACATTATGATTCCAATTTCTCAATAATTTCTAAAGAAACTTCTTTTTGTAATTCAAACGGCATAATCTTTAAATATTGGAATGCGTCCGCGAGTTCTCTGTCTTTATCATACCAGCGTTTACAAAAATAATTAAAAGCTTCCTCTAATTTGTTTTGCGGGATATGGATGTTAAAATCTCTTGCCTTTTGAATAATCATTTTTGCACATTCCGATTGTTTGTCGGAAGGCGCGTCATGCATTAGACTAACCGCCAAACTCATTGTCGGATCTAAATCATACCAACGTTGTTTAAAATTGCTTTCCATAGTATTAAGGATAAGACATTAACGCTCTGATGTCAATATTACAAGGGATATTATAAATGTTTTGAGTATTAAAATGTTATTCAATATTCTTGGTAAACTCTTTTGTTTTGAGTGAGCGCAAAGAGTTTAAAACAGCAATCAGGGTTACACCGACATCCGCAAAAACGGCACCCCACATTGTGATATAGCCGAATGCTCCCAAAACGAGGAAGGATAATTTTACCCCGAGAGCAAAGATTATATTCTGCCAAACGATAGACATTGTTTTTCTTGATATCTGCAGTGCAACGGGGATTTTAGAGATTTTATCATCCATAATTACAACATCCGCAGCCTCAATCGCCGCATCGGAGCCCAAAGCTCCCATTGCAACCCCGACATCCGCTCTCATTAGTACAGGGGCATCGTTTATGCCGTCCCCTACAAAAACCACTGTCTTATTATTTTTCTCATCGTTTATGGTGTCTTCAATTATTTTGACTTTATCAGAAGGCAAAAGGTTTGCATGGACGTTATCTATTCCGAGCTTTTTTGCTATTACGTTTGCCGACTCTTCTGAGTCACCCGTGAGCATAGCGACATTTTCCGATTTATCTTTTAAGAGTTTAATTGCCTTGACGGCGTCAGGCTTAACTTCGTCTGATATGACAAAAGCCCCTATAAAATTGCCGTCTTTTGCGGAATATATTATTGTCCCGCTCTGTTGGACTTTGGTATATTCAATATCATATTTCTGCATCATTTTTTCGTTTCCCACAATGACGCAATGTCCCGAAACATCAGCCTTTAGTCCGTAGCCTGATATTTCTTCAACGTTAGATATGTTATCAGGGTTAATTTCTTTTCCGTAAGCTTGTTTTATTGATATTGCAATCGGGTGATTTGAACAGCACTCAACCGAGGCTGTATCTCTCAAAAGCTCTTCTTCCGTTACATTGTTTGCCGTAACTATTTTTGTAACCTTAAATGTTCCTTTTGTCAAAGTACCCGTTTTGTCAAACATAATTGTATCGGCTTTTGACAATTGTTCGAGGTAATTGCTCCCTTTTATCAAAATTCCGCATGCGGAGGCTCCGCCAATCCCCGCGAAAAAGCTCAAAGGTATCGCTATAACAAAAGCGCACGGGCATGATATAACCAAAAATGTTAACGCTCTCAAAAACCATGTGTTAAATACCCCGTGGAAACATAAAACGGGCACCGCAACCAACAAACCCGCCAGTGCGACTACTATCGGAGTGTAACATTGAGCAAATTTTGTAATAAATTTTTCTGTTTTAGCTTTCTTTGAGGCAGAGTTTTCTACAAGCTCCAGTATCTTTGATACCGTGGACTCTTGGAATAATTTTGTTACTTTTATTTGAATAACCCCGTTTTTATTGATAGCACCGCTTATTGCCTCGTCACCTGCTTTTAAATCCTTAGGAACGGATTCTCCCGTGAGTGCCGACATATCGACGACGGCATTGCCCTCCGTCACAATTCCGTCAAGCGGAATTTTTTCACCCGTTTTAACGAGAATTATATCGCTGATTTTTACCGTTTGAGGTAATACTTTTTTAAATTCGTCCCCCGATAAAACATTTGCCCAATCAGGTCTTATATCCATCAGCTCCGTGACGGATTTTCTCGATTTTTCAACTGCTTTGTGCTGCAGATATTCCCCTATTTGGTATAAAACCATAACCATAACTGCCTCGGGGTATTCTTTTATGCAGAAAGCGCCGAGAGTCGCAATACTCATCAGGAAATTTTCATCAAAGATTTTTCCGTGGAAAATGTTGTGTACAGCTTCCGTAATAATATCAAGTCCTACCGCCAAATAAGCGATAAGGAAAATCAGGGGTTTATATTCGGTATGTGTATTTAAAAGCATTCCGATAACAAACAAAATGACCGCAAAAATAATTTTGGGCATTTGAGCGGGAGCTTCTTCGCTGCTGCATTTAGAGCAATGTTCACAACATCCGATATCGGTCATAGGTCACCTCTATTAATATTATAATTGAACAATTGTTCAAATGTCAAGATGTTCAAACGAAAATTTTACCCTTCTTTACAATAGTTGAATAATTGTTCATATATGATATAATAAGATGTATAAAGGAGACGCTTATGACAGCTAACGCAGACGGAGCACAGAATAATACGGAATTGATAGCCAAAATAAAACCAACCATGCCTGACATTGATTTGTTATATGAATTGTCGGATTTTTTCAAGGTAATGGGCGATAGTACAAGAATACAGCTGTTATGGGCATTGGAAGAACACCAACTGTGCGTTGGTGACCTCGCAGAGCTTTTGGATATGTCAAAATCCGCAGTATCACACCAACTCAAGGTTCTCAGAACCGCAAAACTCGTCAAACCGCACAAAAAAGGTAAAAATGTTTATTACTCTCTGGACGATAACCACGTAGAAGTTATCTTCAAAAAAGCACTTGACCACGTAAGTGAAGGCGTCCGGGGGTAAATGAGTATTATTAGGATACTAATTTAGTGCAAAGTTAAGTAGGTCGGATTTACTAATCCGACAAAAAGTAACTGTGGCGGTATCTGTTGCACCATTACATAAATTTATTATGGTTTTAAACTTACAAAATTTGTCTTATATAAAAATATTGTTATAATATTAATTATCAGATATGGGAGTTGATGTATGAAAAAAGTATCGGTATTGATGTTATGTATAATATTTTTGAGCATGCCGGTTATGGCAAAGCGTGTTACCCCTGTGCCGCCGAGTGTAAAACTGCCTCAAAAATATACGGAACAGTATATAGATAACTTATATGAAGAATATAAATCGGTTACGAGAGAACAGCTGTTGATGGTTGCACTTGATATGATGAAGGGAACGGACGGAGATTTTTCAAGGAAAGCAATCCTCGGATATAACCTTTCGGGATATCCCGTAAAGATTGAGTTTAAGAACCTTGCAAGCATCAACAAGGCTTATGCAAACTTTGATGCGGTAGGTTGGAAACGTAAGAAAAAACTGTTTATCTATATAAATCCTAAACATCAGGCAGCACCTCCTGCGGCGTTAGCGGCACTTTTAGCGCATGAAGCTCTGCATCAGGATGAATATAACTCCTTGAGCGAAGAAACGTTTGCATGGACGATGGAGGCGGTTGTATGGAAGGATTTAGTTGAAGTATATCCGGAATGTAACGTTGAGAGCAATTCACTCGTAAAACGTGAAAATACTATTAAGAAACTGTTTGAAAAAGGCGGTAACTCTCCTAAGTACATCAAGAAAGCAGTTTATCAGAACAAAGGTTATCAGGGATTGCCTATCACCTCCCCGGGATTTAAAGAAATGCAATAATCAAATAATATATATATGAAAAGTCGCAATATTATATTTTGAAACTTGTCATCCTGAACTCGTTTCAGGATCTATAACAAAAGATGCTGAAATAAATTCAGCATGACACCTATATTTAGTCAAACTAAATCAAAAAACAAAATCAAACCAAACAAAAACGGATAATTCCAATTAAGAATTACCCGTTTTTTAATTTTATATCTTGGTAAAAAATCTTTTACCTGTTTACATTTACCCCTAGCCTTCAAATTCTTTGAAGATTAGTGTAGCGTTATGACCGCCGAATCCGAAAGAGTTGGTCAATGCTGCGTGAACATCCGCTTTTTGTGCTTTGTGCGGAACGTAGTTCAAGTCAGCGACTTCTTCGTCCTGATTATCAAGGTTGATAGTCGGCGGAACGATGTTTTCGTTTATTGTCTTAATACAAATGATACTTTCGGTAGCACCTGTAGCACCAAGCATATGACCGTGCATACTCTTAGTTGAAGATACGTAAAGGTTTTTGTTTTCCTTTTGGTCACCGAAAATTCTTGCAACGGCTAAAGATTCAGCCTTATCGCCGAGACCTGTACTTGTACCGTGAGTATTGATATACTGAATATCTTGAGGTTTCATTTCAGCATCTTGCAATGCAAATTCCATTGATTTTTCAGCGCCGGCACCGTCAGGAGCAGGAGCAACAACGTCATAAGCATCTGCTGATTGACCGTAGCCTACAAGTTCTGCATAGATATGAGCACCACGTTTCTTAGCTGCTTCATATTCTTCCAAAATCAAAACTGCGGCACCTTCTGACATTACGAAACCGTCACGGTCTTTATCGTAAGGTCTGCTTGCCTTTTCAGGCTCGTCATTTCTTCTTGACAATGTTCTTGCAACAGAGAATGCCCCTACACCGATGTTACAGATAGTTGCTTCGCAACCGCCCGCAACCATTGCATCGGCATCGCCACATTGAATAGCTCTGAAGGAATCACCGATTGAGTGAGTACCTGTTGCACAAGCGGAAAGAACGGCTTTGTTAATTCCTTTGTAGCCGTGTTTCATAGAAATTCTGCCTGATGCGATATCGGCAATCATCATAGGAATTGTGAACGGAGAACATTTCATAGGTCCTCTTTCCAAGATAGCTTTTACGTTCTTTTCCAATGTTATGAAACCGCCTGCTGCGGAACTGACTATAACACCTACTCTGTACGGATCATAACCTGCATCATCCAATCCTGCATCTTTGATAGCCTCGTTAGCTGCTACCATACCGAATTGAGCAAATCTGTCCATTCTCTTTGCTTCTTTTTTGTCTAAATAATCTTCAGGGTTGAATTGGTCGTCTTTTATTTGCCCAGCGATTTTTACGGCATTACGTTCATCCAATCCTTCAGCGTGTTTAATACAGCTTTTTCCGTTTTTTACGCCTTCCCATAAGGTTTCAACACCTACACCGTAAGGAGTAACTGCGCCCAAACCTGTGATTACTACTCTTCTTTTATTCATATTTCGTATTTCTCCTTTAAAACCCGAAGGTTGAAACTAAAAAATAAAAAGTTATTTATATGATTTGCTCGCATAAATAACCTTCTCAATACTTTGTTAGAACTCTTCTTATCTATAATTCTATTAAAAAAGCGAAGGGTTTGACTTTAGCCTTTGCCCTTCGCTTTTTATAAAACTATTTATGAGCATCAATGTAATTAACAGCGTCTTGAACTGTTTGAATCTTTTCAGCTTCTTCTTCAGGAATTTCGCAACCGAATTCTTCTTCGAAAGCCATAACTAATTCAACTGTATCTAATGAATCAGCACCCAAATCGCCGGAAAAGCTAGCTTCAGGAGTTACTAATGATTCATCAACGCTTAATTGATTAACTACTACTTTTTTTACTTGATCTAATGTACTCATTTTTTAATCCTCATTTTCTTATCTTTACTTTAACACTTTACTTTTTACATTATACTATAAAAGTTTTATTTGCAAAAACTTTACGTTTTTGTAAGGTTAAAAAAGTGCTAAGATACCGTAATACTAAGCGTTCTAGGTGTTACAATTCTTTATAAAACAGTATCATCAGCACTATTTTAAAATTTCTATAGCATCAATCCGCCTGCAACCTCGATAGCTTGACCTGTTACATAGTCAGTATCAAGAGCAAGGAATTTAACAACTTTAGCGATATCTTCAGGAGTACCCAATCTACCCATAGGGATTGCCTTTTGATATTCTGCGGTGTTGCCTAATTCAGCAGTCATAGCTGTTTGGATAAAGCCAGGGCATACAGCGTTTACTCTGATGTTTCTGTTGCCGTATTCTTTAGCAAGAGTCTTGGTTAAACCGATTAAACCTGCTTTAGAAGCTGAGTAGTTAGCTTGTCCTGCGTTACCGTGAACACCTACGATTGATGACATATTGATGATAGAGCCGTGACGAGCCTTCATCATATATTTAATAACTGCGTGAGTTACATAATATGCACTGCCAAGGTTAATCTTGATAACCTGTTCCCATTGTTCGGGTTTCATTCTTACGAACAAACCGTCTTTTGTGATACCTGCGTTGTTTAACAAGATATCAATGTGTCCGTGGTCTTCAATCATCTTATCTACTGATGCTTGTACCTGTTCGGCGTTTGATACGTCAAATTGGTAGAACCAAGCGTTAACACCGATAGATTTGATTTCATCGATTGCAGGTTGTGCCTTTTCAGCATCACAAATATCGTTGATGATGATGTCAACACCTGCGTGTGCAAGTTCTTTGGCACAGCTGAAACCGATACCTCTTGAACCGCCTGTAATTAAAGCTATTTTTCTTTCTTCGCCCATAATTTACTCCTTTTTTATTGAATGTCGGATAACGTGTTTGTTGTTTGATTTTAACCCATTATCCCAAAAGATTTTTATTTTCTCTCCTTATACCATTTTAAATGGAACATGGGTTTTTGCAATTATTAAATTTTGTAAATTATTTAATCCGTTTATAACCCTAATGATTGTTTTTATTCTAATATATAGATATACAAATTATATGCGAATTTCAAGAAGGCATAAAATGAACAACATTACAAATTTCAATCAAACTAAAGTACCAACCCCGCCGGCATTTATGGCAACAACAAGACAAAAAATTTATCTTATGCAGCATCATTTGCCTGTACAAGATGATATGTATATCAGACATCCGAAAACGATGAATGTTCTGCACTCAATCGGCAATGTCGTCAAAGATTTTATACAAAATATAAAAAGTGCGTAGTTTAAGATACTAAGACAGTAAGGCACTAGGGCAGGGGTAAATGTATAAAGAAAGTAGGGTGCGATGTTTCGCGCCATTAGTCAGATTTGATTATTAGTCAAAATTAATTAAATCAGACATTTTAACATCCAAAATATCCGCAAGTTGAAACAAACGTTTTAAACTGATTGCCATTTGCCCGCGCTCTATATGGCATATAAATTCATATGTACAATTCAAAGCTACAGCTAAATCACGTTGTGTCATGTTCTTGGCTTTTCTGTACGTTCTTATGTTATTCCCGAGTAATTCCAATCTTGACATATGAACTATTATTTCATATTATTTGATTGAAAAGTTGAAGTATAATTTCATATTCCAAAAAAAGGGGGAATTATGACAGATGAGAAAATGCTAAAAATATTTGGATACAATGTCAAAAAACAAAGAGAAAAAATAAATATGAGTATAAAAGAATTATCAAATAAAACAAAAATCAGAGAAAAATATTTAATAAAAATTGAAGAAGGAAATGCAAAAGGAATTACGGCATCAAAAGCATTTATGCTGATAGAAGCATTAAATAGTAATGCAGAAGAACTATTCAAAGGATTATAAACATAGGGTGCGATGTTTCTCGCCAATAGATAAAACTTTGCGACAGGGAGCGGTCGGCAAATATAAATTTTTGTGTTTATACAAATTTATGGTATATCTTACGGAATCTGTCATCCTGAACTTGTTTCAGGGTCTAATACACAAATTTAAAGATGCTGAAATAAATTCAGCATGACGCAAACTTTTTCATTTTACTGTAACATTGCAGATAATATCTCACTTTTACCCTTGTCCGTGATACTCAACATCAAACTCTATGTTTTTGACGTCATCAACCGTGTGTGTTGTGACTTCGCCCTCTTTTGTCGGGACAATAAATGTAATGCCGCCGTTTGAAGATTTTTTGTCGGTTTTCATATAATTTAAGGTGCGGGCTTTGTTCACAAAACGGAACTTGTCAGGCTCAAACCCGTATATATTCATCAGGGTAAACGCCTCGTCGTAATATTTTCTTTCACAGAACCCGTTTTTGAGAGCGTAATTGAATATAAACATTAATCCCTGAACGACAGCGTAACCGTGGGTGTAGCGTTTGTATTTCGTTTCTTCCTCGAGTGCGTGCCCGAAGGTGTGCCCGAGGTTCAAAATCTTTCTCAGTCCGTGTTCTTTTTCATCCTGCGAAACTACGGCAGATTTTAATTCAAGGCATATTTTTATAACTTCCGTCAAAAACTCCATATCGCGATGAACGTATTTTTCGCTGTTCGCCTCAAGACAGGTCAATAGGTTGTAATATTCGTTTGCACGGCAGGATTTTTCTATAAATGCGTATTTGATAACCTCACCAAACCCTGATTTATACTGTTTTATGTCGAGTGAGCGCAGGAAATTCGTGTTTATGTAAACGGCTTTCGGCTGATAGAATGCGCCGACAAAGTTTTTGCCGTTCGGCATATCAATGGCGGTTTTTCCGCCGACGGAGGAATCCACGCACGCGAGCAATGTTGTCGGAACTTGGATAAACTCAATCCCTCTCATATACGTAGCTGCCGCAAACCCTGCCATATCGCCCACGACGCCCCCGCCTATCGCGATAATCATATCTTTGCGGGATAGCTTGAGGGCAATCATTTTTTTGATTATTTTTTCATAACTCTTGATATTTTTGTATTTCTCACCGTCTTTGAGGACAAAGGTTTCCGACTTTTCAAACCCCAAAACTCTGCCGTAAAGTTCGTAAACCCTTTCCGAAAAAACGACGAGGCGTTTTCTGCCTTCGGTCTCCTTGTCGAGGTTACGTCTCAAGGATTTGAAATTATCATCATTGATGTATATATTGTAACTTTTAGCCTCTGCTGACGGAATATTTATTGTGAGTGTTTGTTCCATAGTTTGCCCTTAAATGCCTGTGCAATATATATTTTTTACCATAAAATCGGGGTGGGGTAAAGAAGAAGATACTAAGGCTCTAGGGCACTAAGGCACTAAGAAAGTGCAAAGTAAATGACATATATAAACAAGTTGCACCTCACCCGCTGTTCTAACTAAAATGTTGCAAGTGAGTAGGTCGGATTTACTAATCCGACGAAGTCAATATGATTATTTTGTCGGCATAGTAATGCCGACCTACAATTAAAGAGAGGGTTTAACCGTTGCGTAGCAACGGTTGAGATTTTGCAATAGCAAAATCTTTTACCTCGCTCCCGCCTGCGGGAGAGGTCGAAGCCGTTGAGCGCAAGCGAGTACGGATTCGGGTGAGGGGGGGGTGTAACATTATCTTGGTATATAATTATCAATATATAAAAGTAGGGTGCGGTCACTACCGCACCGACAAAACTGTCCGGAATGTAGATATTTCTATTGATTA
>DLEF01000025.1:0-14109 GCA_002481545.1 Cyanobacteria bacterium UBA7753
ACAGATTTGAAGAATAAATACATTGATACAATCGCAAGCACGGACGACGCAACCGTCACTGCAAACAACGGTGCATCAATCGTCGTAGACAGTATCAAGGTACTTGCTGATGCAACAGGTGAGACAGGGGCTCTCCCTCTCAAACTCGACTTTGCAACAGGCTCTATCAAAGACCACGTAAAACTCGGTATGGCAAATGTCGTCGGAGCCGATACAACAAAATCATATATTGTTGAATACTTAATCGACGGCAATGTCGGACAAATCCAATTCGGCTACGGTAACTTATATACCGCAGTACATACTGTAACCGATGATATTGCATATAATATGATTGCCGATGAAGAACCTATCGCAGAAGAATTGACCGGTTATGAAAACCTTGATGCTACTAAATTAACTATCAACGGTGACGGTCATACGGTTAAAGGTGATAACAGAAACGGTATAAATATAGGCTCAGGCAAGACTCTTGAATCAAATGACGTAACGTTTGATAACTTTACGACGGCATTGACCGTTAATAATGACGGCAGCTTGAAATTGAAAAACACAACGTTTACAAATAATACAAATGATGTTGTGAATAACGGTACAACCGAATTTGCCGGTGGCGTTACTCTTGATGACATAACAGGCGAAAACGGTACATTGAATGTAACTGCAAGCGAAAACGCCAATACCGTAAATGAAACATTGACTCAAAATATTGTAAATGTCGCAGATGGTGCAACGTTGAACAATAACGGCACCGCAACAATCAATAAATTGACAAATGACGGTACAATAGACGGTACTGGTACGCTTACAAATAAGGATACTTTAGTAAATAACGGAACAATCAAACAAGACAAGATTACAAACGAAGGTACAATGACAACCGATGCGGATAAGGTAACAGCTGATAACGGTATCGATAACGCAGGTACATTGAACTTAACGGGCGGAACAAATACAAACGTAATTACGGGTGATAACGGTACAACAAACGTTACTGCGGGTGATGTTACCAACAACGGTAGCATAACTCAAAAATCTGTTACGGTTGCAGAAAATGCAAGCCTGACATCATCTACGGATAAATTGACCGCAACGGATGGCGTAACAAATGACGGTAACTTGAACCTAACGGGCTCGGAAATCAAAGATAAGATTACAGGTAACGGTACTACAAATATTAACGATAACATGAAGAATAATACTTCAATTGAACAAGGTACGGTTAATATTGCAGACGGCAAATCACTCACGAATGACGGAACAGTTACGGCATCTTTGACAAACAAAGGTACCTTTACTAACAATGCTGATAAAACAGCAACGATTAATAATTTGAATAACTCATCTGTCGTAAATAACAACGGTATGATGTCAACTAAGGGCGGAGAAAACTCCGGTAATATTATCGGCTCGGGTTCATTCTCTAACAGCGGAACATTGAATAATACGGGTAATATTATCCAAGGTTCAATAACTAACGATTCTGACGGTAAGATTACAACAAATTCCGAAAAAATGGCGTCTACATCAGGCAGTATTACAAATAACGGTGAAATTACATTCAACGGCGGCAGAAGAACAGTAAATGATATTACGGGCGACTCTGCAGGTAATGTTAAACTTGATGTCGGCAATGACAATAACTTTGTTTTGACTAACAAGGTAACGGGTAACCAATTTACATTGCAATCAGGTACGTTGTACTTCGGACCAAATGCTGATGTTTCAAATACCGCATCATTCAATGCAAACGGTGGTGCCATAAACGTTTTGAACGGTAAAAATACTTCTACAAACCTTGGCAAAGTTAATTTGAACGGTAAAACAAATCTTGCAATGGATTTCAACTTGAAAGATTTATCATCCGATAAGTTTATTGCGGATATAACCAATAATGGCGGTAAATTTAATGTTAATAATTTGCACGTTACGGGTACAACTTTGAAAGACCATATCAGAGTTCACCTTGGTGATACTTCCGATATCGGCAGAGACAATTTGTCCTCTGATACATTCAAATTGCCGACGATTATGACCCCTATCCGTAAGATATCAGGTCGAGTAGAAGACGGATTTGTAATCTATGCTCCTTCGGGTAACAATTGGAAAGACTTTAACCCTTCTGTTCTCGTTGATCCTATCGCGGTACAGCTTGGCGGATACTTCACGCAGTTGAACTCTTATGAAGAAGCGTTCAGAAATCTTGATATGAAGATGTTGATGACACAGAGCGAACGTCAGGCACTAAAGATGGCAAATAAATATGCGTCAGCAGAACGTCCGCAGGTATTCTCACCTACATATCTTCCTGAAACAGAATCAGCAGGCTGGTTCAGACCATATTCTACGTTTGAACGTGTCGGCTTAAGAGGCGGTCCGAAAGTAAGCAATATACTTTACGGTTCATACTTCGGCGGTGATTCCGATATGAAAGAACTAAAACACGGTTGGGATTTCCAATGGAGTCTTTATGCAGGTTATAACGGTTCACATCAGGCATTCCAAGGTAACGATATTTACCAAAACGGCGGTACAATCGGTGCTACGGGCGTATGGTACAAAGGCAACTTCTTCACAGCTTTGACAGTTAACGTTGGTGCAAGCATAGCAGAGGCAAGTACAATGTTTGGCTCCGAAGATATAACAATGATTATGGGCGGTATTGCTTCCAAGTCAGGTTATAACATCGAGTTGGCAAAAGGTAAATTCATTATCCAACCTTACTATATGATGTCTTATTCATTCGTAAATGCGTTTGACCGTCATAATAAGGCAGGAGCTAAGATAACCTCCGATCCGTTGAACGCAATCAACATTGCTCCGGGTATCAAATTCATCGGGAACCTGAAAGACGGATGGCAACCGTACTTTAATATCCAAATGGTATGGAATGCACTTGACAGAACAGACTTCAAGGCTGCTAATATCTCTGTTCCAGATATGAGCATCAGACCTTATGTCCAATACGGTATCGGTCTGCAGCGTCGTTGGGACGAAAGATTTACGGGCTACGTACAAGCTATGATGCGCAACGGCGGACGTAACGGTATTGCTTTATCATTGGGCTTCCGTTGGGCACTCGGCAAAGGCTATTATAATAACGGTGTAAATAAGGTACAACCTGAACCGAAAGTAATAAAAGAAACTGCACAACCTCAATTGAATAAGCCTGTTGCAAACATCGAAAAACCTGTGACGGTTGTAAAACCAGCAGTTAAAAATGTATCAAAACCTGCGCAAACGATTAAGAAAGATACCGTAAAACCGCAAGTAACAAAACAGGAAACAAAGACGGTTAAACCTGCGACAGTTGCTAAACCTGCCGTTAAAAATGTAACAAAACCTGTACAAACGGTTAAGAAAGACACGGTAAAACCACAAACAACGAAACCTGTTGAAAAAACGGTTAAACCTGCGACAGTTGAGAAACCTGTTGTTAAGGAGATTAAACAACCTGCAAAAACGGTCACTTAGCCAAAGACTAATAATGCTCCTGCAAAGGTTGATAAACCTGCAGTAAAAGTTAATAACACCGTTAAACAAACAGGCGAAACTCATGTAATCAAGACTGTTGACACTACTCCGAGACCGCAGTTCCATAAGATTGATCCGCGTATTATAAGAACGCCCGTAAAATAGTATGTTATATTTGCATAATAATCCGATATAAAATATAATTAGATTATTATGGACAGCTCAAAAGAGAAATTTAATAAGGCTTTTGATTACCACAAAAAGGGTGATTTGGATAATGCGGAAGAGTTGTATTCTCAAATTCTTGAAGAAGATGAGAATAACGCTGAGGTGTGGAATTTGCTCGGGATGATTCACCTGCAAAAGTTCAGACTCGGCAAAGCGGAAGAGTGCATTCAAAAGGCTATTTCTATCACGCCCGAACCTTATTTTTATGAATGTCTGGCAAAAGTTTATCTTGAAATGGAGGACAGCGAAAAGGCGATTGCTTTATATAAGGGGTTGTTGGAAATTTATCCCGACAATTTCAATTATACATTCAATCTTGCCTCCGCTTACAAGGTTAAAAACGATACCGAGGATGCCATAAAATGCTATAAAAAAGCGATTGAATTAAATCCGAAGAACCCTGATACATATTTTAATTTGGGATTGATTTATGACAATATCGAGCAGCCGCAAAACTCAATCGAGTATTATAAAGATGCGATAAAATTAAACCCTAACGATATGGAAACGAGATATTTTACCGCGTTGTCGTACTTTAAAAACAGAGATTACGGGCATGGATTGCCGTTTTTCGAAAGCAGACTTTGCAGGCAGACGGCGATTGTGACACAGGCTAATACTTATCCTCATTTATTCCGAGAAAAGCCTGTATGGCAGGGTGAAAAGGTAAAGGATAAAACTATTTACACGTATTATGAAGCGGGGTTTGGCGATGTTTTGATGTTCTCAAGATATTTGCCACTGTTGCAGGAAAGGTGCAAAAAGGTTATATTTAAGCCTCAATTGCCGTTGGTAGAGTTGTTTGAGTATAATTTCCCCGATATGGAAATAATCAGATTTTTCAAACAAGAGCAGGATATGAAATTTGATTATCATATTCCTATTTTGAGTCTGCCTTATGCGCTCGGGCTGAACGAGGATAATATGTTTGTCGGAAAATCGGGGTATTTGAAAGCCGATCCAGAGATAACCGCGAGATATAAAACGGAATATTTCAACAATAATAAATTTAAAATCGGCATAAAGTGGCGCGGAAATACGCATTATGAAATGGATAGGGTTATTGACATAAAATCATTTATCAAGTTGTTTGAGCTGCCGAATACGCAGTTTTATTCGTTCCAGACCTTTGAAGGGGCGGAGGATTTAAACGAGATAATCAACGATTATAATATTGTGGATATCGGAAAGACGGTCAAGAATTTTGCTGATACGGCGGGTGCGTTAGATAATTTGGATTTGGTAATATGTAACGATACTTCTCTTGCGCATCTTGCGGGTGCAATGCATAAGCCTTGCTGGATATTGCTGCCGTATCTGTATAACTGGAGATGGCACCTTGATTTGACGAAATGTGATTGGTACGATACCGTCAAATTATACCGCCAAAAACAGCGCGGGGATTGGGACGAAATCTTCGACAGAATGTATGTTGATTTGCAGAAAATATTGTAGAAAATATCCTCTCTTTTTTTTTCTTTATATTGTGAAGATAAAATCCGTTGCTACAACAACGGTATAGCTTGTGTTATCACACAAGCTAAAGTCTCGCCCCTATCTGTGGGAGAGCGAAATTACGGACGAGTGACGACTGCGTAAGCAGGCTAACTCGGGAAGTGAGTTACGAAATGAGGGCTGGTGATAGCCACCCGAATGACAGTTACGAGCGCAAAGTAATTTAAAGACAGACCGCAGCTGTTGCCACAAAAGCAGTTACAGATGCGAGTGAGGGGGAACGCCTAAACCTTATTTTATAATAATTTCGGGGTTTGAGTCGGAGTTTTTGTCGTCTTTTGTTATCACATGGCGTTCTTGTTTTGTGTTGTTGATATTTTTTATCTTTATATCGGGCATTTTTTCGTAATACAGATGGTTGGGAATATATTTCCAGTACTCTGTGTTCAGGTCGTAGTATTCTTTGAACATCTGGTATTCGTCGTACGGTTCCATAAAATCGTACATAGCGTGAGCGGAGCTCGCGCCTAGCAGTATAATTGAAAACAGTAACAGTATTTTTCTCATAATTTTATTTTATCAAATGATTGAGTATATTCAATAATGATTTGTTTGCAGGAAATGTCTTATCTTGTCATCCTGAGCAATAACCGTAGAACTCAGAAACGGATAGGCAGATAAAAGGCTAAGGAGCTAAATAAATTCTTTGTCCTGAAAAGCTGTAGTTGCGGAGATTATAATATCAAATGTAAAGGTTTTATCATACAAATAAGCGATTATGCTTTACATTTAAAAATATTTAAGTTAATATATACATATCCAAACAACTGTCGGAGGAATGCCGGAGCGGTTGATCGGAGCAGTCTTGAAAACTGTCGTACGTTCACGCGTACCGTGGGTTCGAATCCCACTTCCTCCTCCACTTTAAATAAAAAAGAACAGGACTAAAGTCCTGTTCTTTTTTATTTTCACAAACAGTGTGGAAATCACAGACAGAATGGTACTAATAGCCGTAATGCAATAATAACTGTAATTTAACGTCCAGTTGTATTTGCACGGTGTAGTAAGACAATCAGTTTGACAGAGATGGTTAGTTTGATAATTTTTAGCAAAGTCCCCTCGTTGTAGGGCTTTTGACGGTCGGAAGCAGGTCGATTTAAAAAATATCAAACTAATCTTTCTTGCACTTTATCTGCATTTTAACTGCTCGCACTTTCACTTTATTTTCAATAGTTTACAACAGTTTGATATTTTACGGTTAGTTTGATATTTAACAGTCATTTTAAGATTAAAATATCTTAATTAAATAGCAATTTTTGAGAAGAAAAATACTTTATATACATATAAGAAAGTAGTGTCCAATGATTAATTCGGTAGGTATGAATAGCAATTATGTTCAATATTGTAAGCCTGTATTTACTTCACAGGCACAAAATCATATTGCCGTTAATAATGTTCAATCAGATACACCAAAAGAAACAACAAACCTTATAATGCAATATCTGGAAAATCAAGCAAGAAATAATGTTTCATCACCTTACAATGTTTCTACTCCGATTTGGACACATGCGTTCGGTAACTGCGATAATATGAAAGTTACTGATGCTCAAGGTAATGTAGTTCAAAATGTTGAATTTAAAAAAGACGGCGATAAATTAACCGAAGAAATTTTTGTCAAATGTGTAAACGGTTCAACTGTCAACAAAACAATAGTAAATGACGGTAACAAAAAGTCTATGACTTTGATTTTTAAAAACAAAAACGGTGAAATCACTGGACAAGAAAACCGTACTTACGAAAAACTTGACGATAATACTGCAATTTCTGTGCATAACGGAAAAACATATAAAATCAGCGGATTGTCCGGTGATGTTATAACAGTTGAACATGACGGTCAGAAAAAAGTCATTGATTTAGGAAAGAAAATTCAACCAACATTGGATACTATTGAAAATAAACCGACAAATAAACAAATTTCACTAGAACAAAAAGAATTCTTACTTAATAGTGTCAAGAAATTGTCAGGTGATTTAATCTTAAAATTTGATGAAGAAATAGACCAAATGGTAATACTTGATACTGATGAATATGAAGGATTTTACAGAAACGATAATGGCATTAGAAAACTCAAATTATCACAAAAAGTAAAAGATGATATGACTTTCTGTCATGAACTCGGTCATGCAATAAATCGTATTGATTCAGAGGGTGACAGTGAAAATAAAGTTCGAATAAGTGATAATAAAAATTATATAAAAACAAGAGAAATTGAAATGAACAATTTCCGAAACCGTTGCAAAAATGATGATATAATCAAACCGATGAACAAGTTTATCTATGATGATTTTATCCAAAAAGGTTATATGAGTTATGAAGAAGGGCAAAAAGACGGACAGGATGAAGAATTTGCAGAAATGACAGGTTTTATCAACTGTATGGATGTCGATTGGATAAATAATAGAGTTGCATGTATGCTCCAATTCATGCCGGAGTCAACACAAATGGTTTATAAGAAAAATCAAGAGCTATTCTAAACTCAATTTTTATTTATTTTCTTAAATTACATCTTGTAACATATCTGTTAGTGCAAGTTTAGCCGTTCGTATCGGAGTTGAAAAACTTGTACCAAAGAATTTTTCAGTTGCCTCATATTTGCCGTTTTCAAGTCTCGTTGCATTTTTCAACTGAATAAGTTTAATTCTGCGTTGTTCTAACGTGATTTGTCTTTGCTCAAGTTTGCGTAAGGCTTCAAAATCAATTCGACATCTCATCAAACCGACTCTTTTTATTTGAATTTCTTTTATTTCAGATTGGATTTTATCTAAAAGTTTATCGACACGTTCTTTTGTTTTGCCGATTAATATATTGTTCTCAACTTCTTGTTTGTATTTTGGGTTAGTTATCACTAAATCTGTTCCGCTTAAACCTGTAATGTTTGCACCATATTCAGTCGGTCTGACATAATGTTCCCCAACTTCATAATGTTGTGTAAAGAATGAATTTCTTGCAGAAGAAAAATCAGATAATTTATGTGTTCGAGGTGATAGAGAACCCACTCCCTCAATTTTATCAGCAAGTAACAAAACTTGATTTGCCGTACCTCTTGGATTATCTAGAGAATTACCAGAGGCAAATAATACACGAGTTCCGCTATCAGCTACATCCCTTATTGGCTGAAATTGTGGGATTTTACCACGCATATTTTTACCCGTAGAATAACATATAGCCCCTTTGGAACAACTTATGTAATCGATTTTTTCGCCCTGTTTAATTTTTTGAAGTATTTGCTTAAATGGTTCAAAAAATTCAGGACACATACTGTCTGCACAACCTGTGTTTATTGTTTCAACTTGTGCAAAAGGGTTGTGTCGTCTTAAAAAAGTTGTAACAATTTCGCCATGAGAAAGACCGTAAATTGAAGATTTATTTTGTTCAAAATCATCAATAACGATTATCCTTTTAGGCTTGATACTTGCATTTTTTAGAAATGAGCCGTCCTCATTCAAAATCCTGATTGCAATATTACCGTCAGACAATTCGAACTTTTTTAAAATATGGTAAACTTTTCCGTCTTTTGGATTTGTCCAAGTAACTCTGCTATAACTATCTGCAATAGTATTTGATGTTAATCGTTTTAAATCTTGCGGTGTTGCTTTTGGAAATGTGAATGTTTTAGGTGCTTTTGTTCCTTTTATAGCTATTTTGTTTAATGTTCTTGCCATAACCATTTCAGGAGAAGAAAACCGAGGAAGTTCTGTTAGAGTTTCGGTAATTTTTGTTGGGATTATATCTTTAACGACTTCTGCGGTTTGTCTTGTAATACTATTTACAGCTTTTTGGGGTAAGATTTTCATATTTAATTATACAATACCCATTCCCGGAGTTGACATTTGAACTGCCATATTATGAGCTTGTAGTGCGGTGTCAACTGCTTGTTGGTGCATTTGCATAGCATTAAAATTATCTTGCATTATTTGTTGTTGATTTGCCCAACTTTGTAAATCTTGATTTGAACGATTTTTATTAATCATCATACCTGCAAGAGCAATATTTTTCATGATTTGAGCAAGTTTACCCGAATAAACCTCTTTTTGTTCATTTGTTTTTTCTTCGGGTTTTGAATTATACAAAATATCTTTTGGCTTGTAATTTTTATTAAACTCCATTAAACCTTCAACATCTGTGTTAATTACTTTTACATCTTTGCCATCACCTAATTTTATAGTAACTTTGCCATTAGGTGCTTTTTCGACACAAGCCATTTGCTTTTTACCGTCAATTTCAACTTCGTATTCATACTTCGCATATTCTTGCGGAGGTCTAATATTGACTGTACTTACACCATTAATACTATCAACCATTGTTTTGTACCTTTCTACAATAAAAACTACTTGTATATAGATAAAAACATTTAGTAAAAAAAATTTGCCTATAAAATAGTAAATGTAAACTTATATTGCTAATTTAACTAATCAAAAACTATCAAACTGTCTGTTTCATTCTATCAAACTAACTGTTTGTTTACATTCTGCAAAGAAATATTTAACAATCTCAATAACTTTTTGATTAAGTCTAATATATTCAGGTGCTCTACCACCAGGAATAACAAGCCCATCATAATTTTCAGGATTTATTGTTTCAAAATCGGCATTAAGAATAAAATTATGTCCACGTTTTTCTGTATATGTTGCATCACCTTCGAAATCGTGAATAGCAGTTTTGATAACATCACCAGATTTTTTGTCAGGAGCAACAACATCAACATTGATACCCAACATCAAAAGCATTTGATATGGAACCATTATTTCGTAATCTTCAACAAAATCACCCGCAATCATCAAAACCTTTTTAGACATAATTTTCTCCTATACTATTTTTAGTACAAATATTTTTTATTTATATTGTGCATTTTAAGCACACTTTGCAATAACATCATTTTGCACCAAACATAGAAATTTTGTAAGAGTAAATTTTACAAAAAATTTTTTTTATTTTTTATTAAATAATCAATGTCTTTATTTATTTGTTCTTTTAATTGTTCAAAGTTCATTCTAGTAATATCTATTTTTGTTTTTGAAAAGAACCACATATCATTTTCTGAGTCATAACACCAAAATCCATTATTAACCTTGCTACGACACTCTTCTCTTTCACGAATAAAATCTTCATAATTATTTAAAACATCTTTTGTTATTTCCTGTTTTAAATCATCAGTTTTTTGTGGTTTCTTTTTTATAACATTAAAATATTTTCTATACTCATTATTTGTAATTTGAACTCCTAATGTAAAAATTTTATAATTTGTATTCTTCGATACATCATTTCTAAATTTTGAAATATTATCATAATCTCTATGATGTAATGATAACATTACGTACATATAAGGATATTTTGCTTTATTAACAAAATAAACACCACCATATACATCTTTATTATTTAAATCAGATAAAATATCTCCCAATAAATTAGAATAAAAAATTTTTTCTATAAAATAATAAAAATTATTTTTTTCTGCTATTTCTTTTACACTTTCCATTTGTTTAATAAACTCACCATAAGTAAGAGTACTATTTTTAGTAAAAGATAATTCTTTTTTTAACTCAACCAATAATCTTAAACACTCAATATAATTCTTTATTATTGATTTCTCATCTTCTTTAAATACTGTCAAATCAACATTTTGCAATCCAAACAATATTGTTTCATACGATACAAAACTCATATTTGGTTTTAATTCAAAATACGGTTTTATAAACGATGCTAAAATTATTTTAGTACTAGATTTTCCTTCTATATAATTATTTAATTGTGCAGAATCTGGCAAAGATTTAAATTTATTTTCAATAATATATAATGTATCTCCTAATTTAAAACTTATATCAGCATTACATTTTTTATTTATTTCTTTACCTGTATATATATTTTTCTGCATAACTTTTGATACTGTTTCTTCACGTTTAACATCAAAGTTAGACAAATCAATTTTAGATAAATCTAAATCTTTAACAAAAATAGGTAAAACTTGAATTGGTTGTTTTTCTATAAGCCAAGCCAAAAAATTTGAATGAAATAATTCTCTTGAGCATAAAGACAAACGAAACATTACATTATTAGAAATTTCAAACTAACGTATCTTTCAAACACATAAACAACTCCTATTTTGATTAAACTTTTATATTTTCTTCCATTAATTTTAAATATCTTTGAACAAAACTATCACTAGTAAATGATTTTGAAGTTTTCAAACTATTCTTAGACAATTCTAAATATTCAGTATTACCTAATTCTAACATATTTTTCATAGCATCAACAAGTGAATCAACTGGCTTATTTTTTGCATCATAGACATAACCATTATAAGCATTTTCTATACAATCACATGCTCCACAATGATTTGGTACAATAGCCGGAACACCACAAGATAACGCTTCTGTAGTAACCATTCCATAAGGTTCTAATAATGATGGCATAATTAAACAGTCTATACTATTATAAAACTTCGACATATCATTATAAAACCCAAGAAATTCACAATATTTTTCAATACCATATAATTTAAGTAACAATTTTACGAAAAAATTATCTGATGGATAAATTATTTTAACCTTAAAATTTTTATTATAATATTTCAAATTTTTAATTGCTTTCAATGCAATATATCCACCTTTTCTCTCAAATCCTACTGCACATAAGCCAAATACAAAAGGAACTTCCTTTTTAGATTTAGAATGTTGCAATCCATATTCTTCAATTGGTGGTGGAATAACAATGATTCTATGTTCATCAACATCATAATTATCAATCATATCTTGTTTTAAAATATTTGAGGAAACTACTACTATTTTTGTATTTTTTAAATTATTTTTTGTAATATTAAACTCGCTCAATCTTTTATTATGACGTTTTTCTTTGAATATTTTATATAAATTAAACTTAAATTTAGAAAACAACATTTTTACACGAAACGGATAACTATGGTCATGAATATAAGTAATATCAGATGGGACACATGCTTTATCGGATAAAATCAAATCATAATTTGCTCGATTATTTTCTATTTCATCAAATTTATAAATATTTTCAAATAAATTATGAACATTGTTTCTTACATTATTACAATACAAGTCAATTGTATAATTACATTTTTTTAAACCATTAAGTAATATATAATTAAGTTTTACACCGCCAGAATGAAAATTTGAATCAGTATAAATATGCGTAACAAAAGCGATTTTCTTCATTTTTATATCCTTATTATAAGTTATAACTGATATTTTATAAGGTATAACATGGTTATATTTATAAGTCAAACTTTATAAACTTATAAATTATGAACAAGAAAGAACTACTAAAAAGATTTGGCAAGAATGTCAAAATAGAACGAATAAAAAAAGACCTTACGCAAGAAATGCTTGCAGAAATAATGGACGTTTCACAAAATTATATTGCTAGTATTGAATGTGGAAATGCAAATATGTCATTGGCAAAAGTTTTAGAACTATCAAATTTTTTAAAAGTTGATATATCAAACTTATTAGACTTTTCAGAATAAAAATATTATACAAAGCAACCAAATTTACACTAATTGACAAAATTCAAAAAAAAGAATAAAATAACTAGGCAAATGTTATGATTTAACGTTTTGAGGTTGTTTTTATGAAAATCGTATCAATCAGTAATTCTTATAATCCAATATTTGGAAAAACAAATAATGACAAAAAATCTAAAAAAGAAACAAATAATAATATAAATACAGCCAACATAATGCTAGGTACAGGTTCTGTAATGACTGCAGCATTAATTGGTTTAACAATCTCTGGGAAAAAAGGTCACGGACCTTTAAAAAATCTTTTTAATAAAAAGATTGATGTTAAGGCGTAGAACAATATTGTTAGTATAGAGTCATTTCAAACTCGTTTTGGAATTTCCTTTTAAATAGATGCTGAAATAAATTCAGCATGACTATTAAATATTATTTTGATTTTATTTTAATATCTATATATTCTTCGCTTCTTTCGGTCGCAATAAACGGCACCGTTCAAATTTAAATCAAAAAGCGTGGTTTTTGATTATAAATTTTCACCTCTCACATTCGTTCGTGCCTCTGTTTCCTTTACTCAGAACGACGAAAATAGTGTCATACTGAGGTTTTAGCCGAAGTATCTATTAATTTTATTATAATATTTTTTCTAGACTGCTTCGTTGTTCATTTCATTTACTTCTCGCAGTAATGTAATTTTACAAGTGATACATAAAATTCGACCTTAACGTAATGAACCATCATTGTTTTATTCTGCTCATTGTTGAGGTGTTTGAGTGAATTTACTAGCATATAAAATATCTGTAAATTCACGAGTTCCGAAACTCTTTTTGCTGGTGGTGCCAGATGAACAACTTTATTTCCGTCAAATATCCCGACACCATCCGTTCTGTTTTTCCCGCTTTCATTAACAAGCCCTTGCAACATAAGTTTATGAGCTTTGAGCAAGTCATTTTCTGAATACGGATTGAGTGATAAAAGCAGGTCATAGGCTTGGATTGTATTTTTAAAACTTTTTGGTAACATATAATAGCCAATTTCTCCATACTTGGTTATATTGAAGTTTTTACTATTGGCATTGTTTAAATCATTTTTCAACTCTTCTAATTTTTTTTAAAATTTTCATTAGTTTCAAATTCTGCAATTTTTCTTCGCATAAATAGATTGGAATTATCGTAATAAAAATAAGTTTTAAATTTTTTATATGCTTCCTCTATATCAGTGTCTGTGAATTTTTCTTCCATCTTTGCCACTTGTCACCTTTTTAATATAAATTGATTGATATATAAATCATATCATAAAAACTATGTATTCTCATAGTATCAAATTGTATCAATGCTAAAATACAAAAAGCGAGTTCAAAAACTCGCTGTAAGGCTGTTATTAGACGTATTTACCATTGGTTACCCCCC
>DLEF01000025.1:14119-17917 GCA_002481545.1 Cyanobacteria bacterium UBA7753
CCCCCCCCATGGTATAGTTTGCAGCGGTTATCCAACGTGCCTTTTCGGACATGAGAAAGGCTCCCAAGTTTGCAACATCATCAGGCTCACCTATGCCCAAGGCATATTGTTCTGTTGATGCTCCGATACTTTCTTTTTGGCGTTCAAACATCGGCGTATTTATCCACGCAGGCGAGATACAGTTGCAACGTATACCTCTCGGTGCTGTTTCTTTGCTGATTGCAACAGAGGCAGCTATCAATGCAGCCTTGCTTGAGGCATATATAATCTGTCCTCTGTCAGGATAAACCCCTGCAATAGAGGCGATGAAAAGTATATTTGCACCTTTGCCGATATTGTTTCTTCTGTCTAAGAACCCGCGGGCTAACATCACAGGTGCCGTGTAGTTTATTAAAAAGACATCATCAATATCTTTTTTATTCAGCAATTGCGTCGTTACGACTTTATCCATTCCTGCGACGCTTGCGAGCCCTCTTAATTTCCCGTATTTGTTCTTTAAGTCTGTTACAAATTTCGGTAATGAATCGACATCTTCCGTCAGATTTTTTTGTTCTATGTAAAAGTTTTCAGGATGTACGGCTTCATTTTTCGCTTTTTCCAGTTTTTCAAAGGAGCGTGCTACGGCGATTATACTTGCACCTGCTTCATTGAGTTTTAATGCCAAGGCTTTCCCGATACCCGAGCTTGCGCCGGTTACTATAATATAGTCTGTATTGTTGAAATCAGCCATTATATTCCTGCTTTCTTTGCAATATCTTTAATGGTTTTAATGTTTTTGAAATCGTCAAAAGTTATCTTTACTCCAAATTCCTTATCTAAAAAAGCAACTGTTGCCATTTTTGACAGAGAATCCCATTCTTCTATATCATCCAAATTTGTGTCAAAATTGATGTTGTCTTCTGTTTGTAATACATCCGTAAATTTTTCTAAAAATTCTTCTCTATTCATTATTTTCTCCTTTTATATATTCGTTGATTGTTGAGCAGTACATATTTTTTTCAAAATTAACAATTGCACTAGCCCAGCTAAGACCGACACCGAAGCCTGCCATTAATATTTTTTTTCCTTGGATTTTATCATTCAATTGGTCTGATATTGTACAAGGTATAGATGCTCCGCATTGGTTTCCGTATTTTGATAATGTTTCGACAGGCATTTTATTTTCATCAATTTCTAATTGCCTTGCGATATTTTGCAAGATAAATTTATTAGCCTGATGGAAGACATAATAATCAAAGTCATCTTTGCTATGGTTGGAAAACTCTAATAATTCTTTGAGGCTCGGTGTTATGTTGCTCATGGTAAAATCAAAAATTCTACCGCCGTCCATACCTGAATCGTATATATATTGCCCGTTTTCATAAAAATCTGATTTATTTACGGGGTGCCTGAATGCTCCGTTTTTGCACATCAAAGCGTCAAAGTTACTGCCGTCAGAATTTATATTGAAGTATATTTTCTCGGCTTTTTCATCATATTCTACCAGAGTTGCACTGCCTGCATCTCCGAAAACAGGGGCTGTATGGTTGCTGAACATATCAGTAAACTTTGAGAAACTGTCTCCGACGAGGAGCAAAACTCTTTTGTAGCCGGAATTTATTAGCATAGAGGCTTGGAACAGCCCTAAGACATATCCCGAACAAGCCTGCGGAATATCCATACATAGACAGTTTTGAGAGAGTCCTAATCTTTTATGTAAGACATAAGAGGTGGCAGGCATGAGGTAATCCGGGGTATAGCTCAAGAACAGAATTGCATCTATTGTTGATTTATCAATATCCAAATTCTTTATTAAATCTTGAGCTGCCTGAATAACCATATCAGATGTCATAACGTCAGAATCTGCAATGCGCCTGTTTAAGAACCCTGAAGAATTTACTAACCTTTTGATTTTCTTCTCATTTCCACCATATAGTTCTTTGTCGTCAAGAATACAAAATTCCTTTTGGGGAATGACCGTTGAAATTCCTGATATTTTTACGTTATTAAATGATGATTTAGGCATTAAGCACCTCTTTTTCTTTAAAATACTCTTTTTCAAGTTCTAAGATTTTCTTTTCCCTGTCTGCGATAGGTCTGGCAGGAATGCCAAAATAGATTTTCCAAGGTTTAGTTGGTTTCATAACTAGACTCATTGCTCCGACTGATGTACCTTCTGCAATATTGGCTCCGGGGAGGATTGTGGAGCCAGTCCCTATTACGCAATGTTTGCCTATTTTTATTGGTTTTTCTGTGACCATTCTGTATTTATCGGGTATAGTCGGATTTGTCATAGCAATACCGCTATAGTCATCAGAATTTGTCAAAACTAAACTCCTGAATGCAACGCCCGAAAAATCTTCCATTTCTATAACACTGTTAGGACCTGATAATAAGCAAGCATAAAGAGCTATGTGAATATTATTATGCAGCATGATATTATTTGCTAACACGCAATAGTCATCTATTCGGACATTGTTGCCTATAGAAATCCTTTCGGGACGATAAAATGTTGCCTTATCACTAATTAGTACATTGTCCCCAACGGACTTAAACCCTATTTTTTGTATTTGCTCTTTTGTCAAAAACACTTTGTCATTACCTCCAAAATCCTATCCATATCAGATACAGAGTATCTTTGGTCGATAGGTAATGGTAACAAATAATCTAATAAATCCTGTTCTTCTATATTTTCTTCTATTCCATCCCAATATTTTGCGACATATATTTTATTTTTTATTAATTTATCCCTCAAACCGTCTTTTTCTATTAAAAGTGGATAAACCATAGGTATATCGTCTTTATCTAGTTCAATAACTAATTCATTTATATCCTTTAATTTTGAATGCAGGTAGTTAAAGTTTTCAATTCTTTTTAGTTTTTCAAATTCACTATCATGCCCCTTTATTAATGCCTTTGTTATATTAGACATAATCTTTACTTCTTCAAAACGTAAAGTTTCATCATTATTTTTGTAATCTTCATAACCAAATGAAGCTCCGGAATCTACACGTTTAAGCAAGTGTGAAAATCTCTCTATGGAAGATTTATCCACTTCCAATTCGTTATCAAGACGTTTCTTAGAATATAAAAATGCTCCATCAGGCACGCCAAAGAATTTTCTTGCAGAATTAAAAGATGCAAGACCATAAGCAGGCATATAATATGCTTGAGCATTATCAACTATTAAATTTTTATATTTTTTTGCTAATAATTTTACATTATTTGCACAAATTCCAAAATAATTTGTGTATAAAATAAAATCATCTTCTCCAAATTGTACCTGCGGTAGAAATTGTTTATCAATATGATAAAATTTTATTTCACAATTTTCTTTTTCAACGGATTCCCATACAACAGGACAGGTATAATAAGGTATCCATATCTTCTTTATGTTATTTGCTCTTATAACATATCTAAGACAATTCCTCGCTATATTTAAAGCAATAGCATCTTCCGGCAAAATTCCATTTTTAATATCAAGAGCAAAGTAACCACCAATTTCTTTAAAGGAGTTCGTAATCATCCAACATCTCCTTTATCTGTTCGGGTGAATTGAACATTAATATATCTATTATTGATAGATTAGGAACAAAATCATTCTTAAATTGTTGATATTTAATATCGCCCATTTTTAAAAATTTTAATTCTATTCCTTCTTTCTTAAATTCTTCTCTATCATATAGTTCTTGACCGCCTATTGCATTTATATATGTATTAGAATTTAAAAGTTTATTAATGTGAATAACTTTATCTTGTGCTTTTAGTGAATTATTTTTAGCAAGTTTTGAAGATAGTATAATATTTGTACTTATTCCC
>DLEF01000025.1:17929-18239 GCA_002481545.1 Cyanobacteria bacterium UBA7753
ATCAATTATAGACTTGTAATTTAAGATTGAGATTTTTGAATTATCTAAAAATAAATTCTCAAGAATAGGAAATACATTGTCATAATAAGGTGCTTTTTTATACGCCATCTGAATTGTTTTTAGAATTTTTTCTGCATTTTTACCATTTTGAATAATATTTATTTCATTTATACTTTTAAATGAAGAAGAATTTTCTAATGATAAAGTTATTAAATTTGCATTTCCATTTACCAAAATATTGTTTCTATTTATCCAACCACCTTTTATATAAGCAACATCATCGTAAACGATATAAGTATCAACTGCATTA
>DLEF01000034.1 GCA_002481545.1 Cyanobacteria bacterium UBA7753
TAATCTTTGTTACTCTTCTTATGCTAGGTTCAAGTAGGGTGCAGTCACTATCGCAACAATATTTATGCTTTATTTAAATGTACAATTTTCTCACTCAATAAACATCTTTTTCAAAATATTTTTTCGGCTATTGTGCAAATGTTAAATATTTGTTACAATAGAAATGTACAGTAACGGAAACGGAATAATGGAAAAAGAGAGAACCGAACAAGAAGTAACCTCATACAAGCTGGCATGCGTAATAGCGAGAGTTTTGGACGAAAAACTTGCGAAAGATATTACTATTTTGAATATCAGCAATGTTTCCTCCTTCGCCGATTATTTTGTAATATGCTCGGCGGAAGCAAGCACGCAGGTCAAAGCTATGACAGAGGCAGTAAAGCTCAAAATAAAAGAATATTTCGGCAGACAGCCGAACCGCATAGAAAACGATACGCGCAACCGTTGGAACCTGTTGGATTACAGCGATGTCGTCGTACATATCCTTCATAAAGAAGAGCGAGAAACTTATGCAATCGAAAAATTCTGGAACCATGCATTCAGTATTTCTACCGATGAATGGATGAAAGAATCCGAGGAATACTCCGAATATAAATAGTATGGTGGAGTTACCTTTATCAATTGCGAGATATAATAATATATGTAATACAGTTAAGGAAAATTACGGTAATATAAAATATGGCAAACGAAGAAAACGAAGTTTTAAATGAAGAGGAAATGAAAAAGGCGATACAAAAAGCGGTATTGTCTATTGCGAGAAATCCGAAAAATCCCGAAAATTATCATGAACTTGCAAGGCTCTATGCTATGCAGGAAGACTATGATAAGGTCATTTCCGTATATGATACATTGTTATCGGTTGATCCCGATGATGAACAGGCGATAATGAATGTCGGAAGTATTTATTATTTCCAAAAAGAGTTTAGAAAAGCACTAAAATATTTTGAACGTGCAATGACCGTAAATCCGAGTGATTATTTGGTTTACTATAACTTGGCAAATACTTATGCCGAAATGCACAATTTCTCAAAAGCTTTAAGATGGTATAACAGAACGTTAGACTTTGTGTCTGATGAGCCTGAAATCTATAACTCAATCGCTATGTTATATCACGATTTTGAAGACTATGTAGAGGCAAAGGCATATTATGAAAAAGCATTGTCATTAGATCCTCAAAACCTTACGGCACTTGTTGACTTAGGTAATGTATGTTTCAAATTGTTTGAATATGATGATGCATTCAAATATTACAGTCAGGTATTCAGTTTAGAGCCTGACAATCAAACAGTTGCACTATGTTTGGCTAATACATTGTCTCTAAAAAAGGATGAGGCAAGAGCAAATCAATATTTTGAAAAAGCTTTGCAATTAAAAGGCGACAGCCAATACAGAGCGTATATTTGTTATGCGATTTCAAAATCAGATTTCGGCAAATATGATGAGGCTATTGAGTTATACAAAAAGGCTATCGAGCTTGAGCCTGACCAATCAAAAGCACATATCCTCTTGGGGAACATGTATTCTAACCAGAGGAAATTCGATTTGGCTGAGGCTGAATACAAAGAGGCTTTGAAGATTTCTCAATTGGATCCTGATTTGTATATTTTGATTGCAAACACTTATTATATGAACAATGAGGTTGAACGTTCAATCTATTCATATAAAGCAGCTGTCGGCTTGAGTCCTGAAAACGATGAGTTTAAACTTGTCTATATTCAGGTTATAGAAGACTTTATTGAACAATCGAGAAAAGACGAAATTATAGAAGATTTTTAGAGAAAGGAAGCAAAAACGATGGATTCTCCTACCTTTATTGAGAGAATAATTGTTATTCTGAATTACATAACATTCGGGATAGTCGGGTTTATATGGCTTATTATAAACGCACTTCTTAAAGGCAGACTCTCTCCGTTTTTGCAATATCATATTTTCCAGTCATTCTTTCTTGTAATGTTATACTGGTTAGTTACGGTATTTATATCGTTGATTGCTCAAATATTGAGTTTTATCCCGTTGATAAATGTTTTAGTATTGAAGATTTTATTCTACTTTAATGCTCCTATTTTCTTCGGGCAATATTCAATCATATCGGGCACGGTATCATTGGTTATTTTATACCTTGTATTATCATCTTTGCAAGGCAAATACAGCTATATTCCGTGGGTATCCGATATTATTAACAGAGCTGTCAGAAGATAGATAAATTTTGAGAATTATATACAAAGTTACAGCATATTTGAGTATGGTGTCATCCTGAATTAACCACTGTCCTGAACTTGTTTCAGGATCGTTTCAGGATCTAATACGAAAATTTCGAGATGCTGAAATAAATTCAGTATGACGGATACGTTTTATTTTGAAAAATGGTTATAACATTTTTCAAGGTTTGTTATGTCCAAAGAGCCATTGCCCCAATTAATAACTTTTAGAGGAACATCGGTTTTTGGTATAATTGAACCTATTATTTTGAAATCATGCTGCAGGGCAAAATCTTTTGGAACGGCTGCAACCGTTTTGTAGTCTTCCCCTCCGAAAAGAACCATGTTTTTGTAATCGTTTGGGAAAAGTTTTTTTAAATCGGGATTATATTCCACTTTGTCAAAATCAAGAACTATTGAAACTCTGCTTGAAGTCGCGATTTTAAAAAGCACATCTGCGAGTCCGTCCGAGGAGTCCATCATTGCGTAATTTTCTTTTATGTTTTTCGCGATTGTTTCGGACATTTTTAAATCAACAGCAGGTTTTAAGTGCGCCTCAATAAGCGGTTTTGATATCGGATTTTTTGCTTGCAAAAGTCTCAACCCGCCCGCACTGGAGCCGTGTTCGCCGTTTGTAACTATTACATAACCCTCTTTTGCATGACTTCTTGAAGATATTCGTCTGTCCTTATCTGTTCCGATAACGGTTATTGAAACCATTACTTTGTCGGAGCCCGTAATGTCTCCGCCAATAATTTCTACATCTCCTATCGCGTCAACCAAACCTTTATAAAATTCTTTGACAAAATCCGTTGATATCGTTTTAGGCAGAGACAACGCAACCGTCATATATTTGCACCTGCCCCCAGATGCTGCGATGTCGCTTATATTAACTTTGCCCGATTTATAGCCGAGTTCATAGGGTGTCATATAATCAAGCGAAAAATGAACATCTTCAACGAGGCTGTCCTGACTTACGACAATGCCTAAATCTTTTATATAAGCGCAGTCGTCTCCGATGTATTTGTCACCTATGATTGATTTTATTGTATTTATAATTCTTTCTTCCTGCATAATATAATTTTAGATTATTAAAAAAGTCGGCGCAAGTAATATTTAAGTTTGGTATCTATATACAAAGTTACAGCATATTTGAGTATGGTGTCATCCTGAACTCGTTTCAGGATCTAATACTTAAATTTCGAGATGCTGAAATAAATTCAGCATGACAGATACGTTTTATTTTATTGTAATTTTGTATATAATTGCCTTAAGTTTTAAACAAATACTTTTATTTTTCCGTTAGTTTGTTATATTATATAAATATAAGTAAAAACAAAAAGAGAGGTATACTATGAGCGGACATTCCAAATGGTCAACAATTAAACATAAAAAAGCAAAAACAGACTCAGCAAGAGCAGTTGTTTTCCAAAAATATTCAAGAGAATTAATTGTAGCATCAAAACTTGGCGGGCCTGATCCTGCGGGGAATTTCCGTTTAAGAACAGCTATAGAAAAAGCAAAAGCTGCAGGGTTACCTAATGATAATATAAAAAGAGCAATCGAAAAGGGTGCGGGACAATCTAACGCAGCAAACTACGAAGAAATTACATATGAAGGATACGCATCAGGCGGTGTAGCCGTAGTTGTAGAGGCTATGACGGATAATAAAAACAGAACCGCGGGCGACATAAGAAGTTACTTCACAAAATTCAACGGAAACCTTGGTGAAACAGGCTGTGTAGGTTGGATGTTCGATAAGAAAGGTTGTATTACTTTTGATAAATCAGTTGATTATGAAAAACTGTTTGAAGCAGCTATCAACCTTGATGCGGAAGATATTGAAGAGGATGACGAAAACTACAGAGTTATTACCTCTTATGAAAATCTGCAGGCAGTAACCGAAGGTTTGGAAAAAGAAGGGTTTAAGTCAATAACTGCGGAATTTACCAGAATCCCTCAAAACGTTATTGAAATCACGGATGAAAAGACTGCCAATAATATAATGAGATTATATACAAGGTTGGAAGAACATGATGATGTTCAAAATGTCTATATGAATTTTGATATTCCTGATGAACTTATGGATAAGTTGGACTATTAATTTTAAAACATTATAGTAGTATTATAATGTCGAAACAATTTGTTTAGGATATATTATGGACACATTAAGAAAGCGTAATCGAGATTCCGAAAAAAAAGATTATTTCTACCCGATACTTATTACGGTTTGTGCTATTGTGTTTTGCGTATGGTATTACATAAACCAAACCAGTTATATTACGTCTCATAACGCTATCGTGGAAGGAAAATTAATACAAATATCTTCCAGAATTTCGGGACCTGTTTTGCACTTGAATGTTGAAGAAAATCAGGAAGTGTGCAAAGGGGATGTCCTGCTTGAGATTGATCCTACGGATTGTGAACAGAGATTAAAGATTGTAGAATATAACTTAAAAGAAGCAAGAAGAAAACTCTATGAGTATGAACTTAAACACAAAGAGGAACTTCAAAACAATCCGCAATTTTTTAATACGAGCAAATCTTTGAGAAGATACGGTTTTTCTCAAACTGATTTTGGCACATATGATACGGGCGCTTTACCTGAAATTGTGCCTGATAAATCTACTTTGACAAAAGATTCCGATAAAAAAATTGCAGAGGCTAAGGCGAAAGCCGAAAAAGAGAAATTAGCGAAAGAACAAAAAGGTCTGCCCGTTTTAAAAGATATGAACCCTATGCCGCCGGAGGACGGAGAAACCGTCGATGATGACGATAACGTTGATCCGCAAAAACTGGCGAAAGATATCCAAAAATTCGAGTCTGATATTGAGCAAATGAAACTCGATTTGTCATATTCTAAAATATGCGCTCCTCAAGACGGCGTTATATCGGTTATAAGTGTGCCCGAGGGCGGGTTCGTTGATGCGGGAGAAATCATTATATCAATCATCCCTAAGAGAGTTTGGGTGTCGGCGAGTGTTCCCGCAAGTCAGCTTGATAACCTCTCTATAGGACAGCCTGTCATAGTTAAAATAAAAAAATACAGGGGCAGAAAATTCCAAGCAACGGTTGATGATTTTGTAACAAAAGATCCAAAAGGTGAGAATAACGGAATGGTTCCCGTGAGGATAATGTTTACGGAGGATTATTCGGAATATGATATTCCGCCGGGGACACCTGCAGTCGCTATGATAAAAATAAGATAAATAGAGTTGCTTAATTATTGATTGTAGAGTTAAAGGTACGATTAATTTAAGCAAAATATTTATGATTTTTAGAACATCAAGTAATGTATTATATGTTCTGTTATGTTCCATTTTTTCTTTTCAGAGTTGCGAAGCCAAAAAGAAAAAACGGAACCCAAAAAAGCGGATATGCGGTAGGGCGATGTTGAGCGCAAGCGAGCAAGCCCGTAACGCGGAGCAGAACCACGTTTCTGCGACCAGCCACATATCCAAGACAGAAATGGCACGCTAAGGTTTTGCTAAAATGTTAGCACTCAACATTGAGTTGAATAACTCGGTGATTTGTTATTTTGTTTTCAAGCTATCAAATCACCTCAAACAAATTCAACATCAGAGTTTCGCTTACGTTTTAGTCA
>DLEF01000005.1:0-46148 GCA_002481545.1 Cyanobacteria bacterium UBA7753
GGACAAAGGGGTAAATAAAAAGTATCCGCGGAGCGGTAAACCTCGCCCCTATCTGTGGGAGAGGTCTGTTTTGTTATGTTTTAAAGTTAATACTTTAAAACATAACAAAACAGGGTGAGGGGGATAATTCAGATTCTGATAATATTTGAATATTGCAGATTAATGTTTAAAGATGCTGAAATAAATTCAGCATGACACACATAAGTATTTATAATTGAAATCTATTTAGTTGTCTCTTCTGCAGGAGCAGGCTCGTTCTTATGTAACAGCATAACCAACGGAATCATCATAAATGTTAGCGTTGCACAAACAAGGAACAAATCCGATATTGCGCATAGTGTAGATTGCTGAACTAATTGATGATATAACGCTCCATTGGCTTTATTGGTAGCTAGTACAGAACTTCCGTATTTCATAAATCCGAGTTTCAAATGATTGAAGTGGTTTACAAAGTTATAGCTGTATACGCTCATATTCTTAACCAAGTAGTTTTGGTGAACCTGACCTAATCTGATTATGAAACTTGATGCAAGAGATGTTGCCATAGAACCGGTTACACATTTTGTCAAACTATGAATACCGGCACCACTCGGAATTTGATCATCAGGCAATGTCCCTAATGATATACCTGATACAGGAACAAGTGCTGTAACGGAACCGAGTCCGAATAAAACGTTTGATAAAATAATCCAAGTAGGATTTACCTGCAGGTTCATATTTACGCACAGAGCAATAGACGTACCTATGAGAATAAATCCGACCCCGATTACATATTGCATATCATACAGACTGCAAATCCGCCCGATAAATAACAACTCAATACATGCCAGTCCTCTTGAACTCAAAGCAAGTCCTGTATCGTGTGCCGTGTAACCCATTAGCCCTTGGTAGAATTGAGGGAGCAAAATCATTGTTGCACAAACCATACCGTTGATTATTACACCTAAGATTGTCCCGATAAAGAAGTTTGCGTTCTTAAATACTCGTAGTTTTACTATAGGCTCATCAATTTCCAATTCCCATACAATGAAGGTGCACATCATTGCAAGAGAGAATACGGATAACCAGTATATCCAAGTACAATCAAACCAACCGTATTGCTGTCCTTTATCAAGTACAACCTGCATTGACGCGAGCCATAAGATTAGGAAGGTAACCCCCCAAAAATCGACGCTCATTTTTTCGTTGCTTTTTGGGGTATCGTTTACAACAAGCGGAACCAATATCAAAGATAATATCCCGACAGGGATATTAATAATAAATATCCATTGCCAAGAAAGGTTATCAACCAACAGCCCGCCGACCGTAGGTCCCATGATAGATGATATCATAATAGAGAATACGAAGATTGACATTGCGTCGCCTCTTCGCTCTTCAGGGAACTCCTGTAGCAGCGTTGACTGAGCAATAGGCATCAAAACTCCGCCTCCGACACCCTGAATAACCCTGCCCAATATCAGGATAAGCAGACTTGGTGCCAAAGTACAAACTATTGAACCTATCGTAAAAATAGTGATAAATATTTTCAAAAAACCGATACGTCCGAGTCGTTTTTCTAACCAACCCGTAAGCGGTAAGAAAACTCCGTTTGCAATCATATAACTTGTTACAACCCATTTAGCCTCATCGGTGGTTGAGCCGAATGCACCCGCTATGTGAGGCAGTGCAACGTTCGTTGCACTTGTTGCAAGGAACGCAAAGAATGTCGGCAATGATATTACAAATGCCAACAGCCATAACGGCGCTTTTCTTTTAGTTGTTGCAACAGAATTTCCCATTATTTTCCCTATTTTGTTGGTGCGGTGGTGACCGCGCCCTGCTTTTTGTATACCCCCTCTAACTATGGGAGAGGGTTGAATTTCTTAGCGAATTTATGAGCTTAGAAATTCGGGTGAGGGTTTGTCCGAAGTACCTCTTGTTACCCATCGGTGCGAAACATCGCACCCTACTTTATGACTTTTTAAGTTATCGGTTAAAAGTTAATAACTATGCACTTTTAACTTTTTAAATCCCTATTTTATTTTTACTCTCGGAACAACTGACATTCCCGGAGCTATCGTGTATTTAGAAATATCTTCCGTGAATACGATTTTTACGGGGATTCTTTGTACGACTTTGATGTAACTGCCGACTGCGTTTTCCGGAGGGAAAAGACTTGATTTTGCACCTGATGCAAGCTGAATACTGTCAACTTTGCCCTTGAATACTTTGCCCGGGTATGTATCAATCTTGATTGTTGCAGGTTGACCTTTTTTCATCTTGGTCAATTGTGTTTCCTTGTAGTTTGCGACTACCCAAATGTTAGGTGAAACAACCGTCATAAGAGGTTGAGCCTTGTTTACAAAGTTTCCTTTTTCGACTGCACGGGCTGAAACATATCCTGTTTGCGGTGCGTAAATTTTTGTATATGATAAATCCAGTTTAGCTTGTGCAAGCTGAGCACTGATTTTATCGATATGCGCTAACGCGGCGGCATTTTTAGATTGGGCTGATTTTAATAATGCCTCCGTGCTGCGCTGTCTTTCGATTGCTTGTTTATATGCCGTTTCCGCCATATCGTATTGTTGTTTTGTACATAAACCGTTCTTTTTTAGTTTTGTGTATCTTATATAATCTTTTTTTGCAAAGTCTAACGTTTTATTGGCGTCTGCCAAGTTCGCACTTGATTTGTCTATGTCGCTTGATGCAACGCTTTTATCTGCGATAGCTTCTTTTAAAGCTCCGCTTAATTCATTAACTTTGTTTTTATAATCGTTAGGATCAATCTCCAGTAATAAATCGCCCTCTTTTACATAATCGTTATCGTTTACGTTCAGGGTTATAACCTGTCCCGATACACGAGGAGCAATCTGGATTAATCTGCCTTCTACAAAAGCGTCATCCGTAGATTGATAACTCAACGATGTTATAAATGCGTGTATTCCCAATAATACGAAAAACGTAACGAATAAGAACGGTACAATTACACGTTTCTTACACAGTTTTTCTTTTAGGGATTTATGTTCTTCTTGAGCTGTTGAATTGTTTTCGTCTGTTTTCTTATCTGCCATTTTATATCATCCTTCTTCTTTTATTTCTTTTTAGGTGCCAAGTTTTCCTGTATTTGTGAGAGCACCTTTATACAAACATACATATCATCCTGTGAAATATTTTTTAAATAATTATCTCTTGCTTTGTCCATAACAGGGGTTATTCTGTCGCGTTCACGTCTTCCCGCGTCCGTGATTTTTACAATGTTACCCTGTTTGCCGGTATCTTTGGTAATATATCCTTTTTCCTCTAATACTGACAAAATGCGAGTCATATTAGATTTATCTTTATATAATAATTTACATAAATCATTCTGAGTATTGTTTTCATCATCTCTAATCTGATTAAGAACAATGTATTGTTCGGGTGTGATATCAAATTCATTCTTTGCATACAAATCCAAATTGTGGACTTTTATCGCTCTGCCCGAGGCTACTATTGCGTTTCCGATTAAATTTTTGAAAATCTTTTCCAGCATAATTTTCCTTACCTGTTATTATGATAACCCAAGCAAAAATTTTTTCAAGTAATAATAAAATGTCTGTGAGAGGCTTTCAAAAAATTGTATATTTTACAATTAAAAATTTTATGTTACCATAATAACATTAGAGGTATAACGAATGAAAAAGATTTTAGCAGTATTTTTTGCGTTTTTATTTATATCAACAACGGCAAACGCAGATACAATGCAGTATTTAAACATTGCATTCTGGGATAAATTCAATGATACAACATTGACTGATAACCTTATGAAGGTTTATCAAAATAACCACGACTTAAAGGCTGCAGTATTAAAGGTAAGCGCGTCAAACAGAGTTGTCAAAATGTCATTTGCGAATGAACTTCCGCATTTCACTTTTGACGGTTACGTCGGACAGATATTTTCTTCCTCCGAACAGGTGTTCGGGCAGGTTAGAATCCCTAATTATCATGAATCTCATTTCCTACTCCCGATAGAGATGAATTATGAACTTGATATCTGGGGACAAAACCACTTGAGAACAAAATCCAAGAAAAAAGAATTTGCAATGATGCAACAGGACGAAAGAGCTGCATATATATATTTAACATCAGCTTTCGCCGCTGATTATTATAATTTAATAAGAGTCGATAAACTCATTGAATTGCAAAATGAACTTATATCTACGCAAGAAAAAGTTATAAAATCTTTCAAAATCAGATATAATGCAGGTACTGCAACGGTCTCCGATATTGAAACGGCAGAGAAAAATCTGACTTATATGAAGGAAGACTTACAAAAGTTGAAAGAACGTCAGGATTTACTTAAAAATCAATTAGCGGTTCTTATCTCCGACAGACAGTTTGAGGATATAAAAAGAACAAGTTATGATAATTTGAATATTGATTTTGCGGTACCGGAATCAATCAAGTATGAAACGCTTGACCAACGTCCTGACAGAATAAAATCGGTATTGAATATGGAAAAATTGGCTATAGATGTAAAAGTTGCCCGCAGAGATTTGTTGCCTAAGTTTGTTATTACGGGTAATCTTGGGTTTAACCTTTATAGCTTGCACAGTCCGCATACGTTCCTTGCAGATATAGGCGTTGTTCCTGTTTGGGATATCTTCACGGGCGGAAGAAAATGGCAGATGTTAAAGTTGAAAAAAGATACCTATGATATCGCAATCCAAGAGTATGAAAAAACAATTCTAACTTCTATCCAAGAAACAAATGATGCTCTGTATTCAATGAAGACTGCAGACAGCATAAAGAATATCTCTTATGACAGATTAAATTCCGACAAAAAAGAACTAAAACGCTGTGAATTAAGAGAGGATGCAGGGACAACGGATGAGTTGGATTTGTTATTCAGAGAACAAAAACTCATAACCTCCGATATGCAGATGGTATCCGCTACGGTTAATAAAATCATAACGGCAATCAATTTGTATCAAGCATTGGGCGGAGTCGATTTTACTAAAACAGAAAATATTTAAAACATCATAAGAAATAACAGGAAGTAAAAAAAGCAACCGATAACTGTTTATGTTATCGGTTGCTTGATATAAAGATTGTTATATTTTATACGTATTCTTCGTATCCGTGAGGTCTGCCGCCCCAGTCTTTAAACAGATAATCTTTTACCCAGTTGATTAGTCCAGGAAGTTCCAAGCTATCGTGCCCCATTTTACGCATTTCTGCTTCATTTTCCTGTAATGTGCCGATGCCGTGGGTTTGTTTATATATCCATGAATACATCCCCGTTCTGTCAGCCCCGAGTCTGCAGTGGATGTGGACTTTCCCTCCTTTTTGACCGACACCGTCGATTATATCAAGAAATTGTCCGACTTGTTTTTCACTCGGGTGTTTTACATCAGTCGGGATATGATGATAATTCATTCCGTATTTTTCACAGGCTTCTCTTTCTCTGCCACCGTGGTAGAGACTTCCTGATGTTCTTAAATTAATAACATCAGTTATGCCGTGGTTTTTTAACCATTTTATGTTTCTCTCTGAAGTCGGCATTGCCGAACGTGATACTAAATTGTCTATAACCTCAAAGTTATGCGGTCTTTTTGGGATTGTAATTCCTAACATGTTGATTAAATCCTTCTTATAAATTTATAACGTCACTTATTTAATGCCTGTAAAAAAATATTTTGCTATCAAATAACTTTATTTTGAATTTTTGTAAATATTTATTTATATCTAGCAAAATATTAAAATCTCATGCTTTATATAAGCAAGTGTGTAACAAGTAAGGAGTATATGACTTATGGGTATGAGTGTAAATTTCACGGGGACAAAAAAAATCAAGCTGTAACAACAAACAAAAAATCCACAAAAGCAGCGACTTATATAGGCGCAGGGCTTGGTGCAGGCTTGGCTGTCAGAAATACGATTGCTAACCGTTCCACTATTAAAACTATCAGAGACGGAATGGTAAAAAAAACAGGGGCTATCCCTTCCTAAAGCAAATCTATCCGCTGCAATCGGCATTACTATGGCTTTGGGTATTTTTGCAGGAGTTGGTGCTTTAGTCGGAAAAGGCGTCGGCAAAATTGTCAATCATTTCAGAAAATCTGATTCCGTAGCAGATGCAAAGCCTGATAAAGAACCTCCGACTATAAAAGTTAAAGGCGAAGGTGAATTTAAAGTAGTGGATGGAAATCCGAGAAAGGTTTACAAGAAGGATCCCGAAACAGGTGAATGGAAATTCCGAACGGAAGTCTATGACGGAAGCTGGGGCAAACCTTGTTCCGATAAAGACTTAGTTAATAATTTAACAAAAAAAGTATACTAATTTAAAATGATAAAAGGTCGGGAACTATCAGATTCCCGATTTTTTTATTTATTTGAATAAATTTGTCAATTAAAACATGTTTGCATATAAATATGTTTTGATATAATAAAATTATGAAAAAGGGATTGGTATTATTTATATGTTTTATGTTTATTTCCATGCCTGCGTTTGCGGTAAGGGGAGTAAAATTTATAGTGGAATCGTGTTGCGATTTTAACCCGAAAGAGGTCGTTGCTACTAATTTAACCTTTAAAACGGAGTCAGAAGTACAATTTGATTCTGATTTAATAATACCTGAAAATTCTCTTATAACGGCGAAGTTTATATCTTCCAAAAGTGAAAGACGTTTTCATAAAAGCGGATTTTTTACATGTAAGCTTGTCAAATACACAAAAGACGGACAGGATGTATATGTAAAAAACAGAAATATGAAAATGATAGGGAAACGCTATGACAAGGTAGACGGAGTCGAGGCTGCGGAGACAGGTGCCGAGTTCACGGCAACGACCGTGGCAGGTTTTTTGCTTCCGGGTGTTGATATAGCATATTATTTTATAAAAGGTGCAATCCAAAATACAAAGGCTGATACCCACTTTAAATCGGGCGTTCACAACGCTTATGATAACTCTATAATGTGGATATTTTTGAAGGGTAAACCGATTGTTTTTGCGAAGGGTGACTCGCTTAGCATTTTGATGTGTGAAGATGATAAAAGCGTATCTGATAAAGAACTCGAAACGTTGTGCCAATAATATAAATAATTGAGAGTAAAAATAAGCATAAAAAAAGGAGCTTTACTCAAGCTCCTTTCGTTTGTGTACGCTGTTAAATTATTGTACTGTTAACTTTTTAGTCTTAGTCTCATCTGCCTCTTTCTTAGGAGCAGTAATCTTCAAGACACCGTTTTCAAGTTTAGCGGTTGTCTTTTCTGTATCAATATCTTTAGGGAAGTATATTGTTCTTGCATATTCGCCATATCTGAACTCTGATTTTCTGTAATCAGTAGCCTTTTCTTCATGGTCCTCTTCTTTTTTAGCCTTGATAGTTACATAGTTCTTGTCAAGATCGATGTCCAAATCTTCTTTCTTAATGCCAGGAAGTTCAGCTTGAACCATATAATCTTTGTCGTGTTCATGTAACTCTACAGGCATTGACATCTTGTCAGAGTCTTCATAGTCTTCGTTGTAAACAAATTCAGGGAACAGACTGTCAAAGTTTCTGTTCAAGATAGAACTGATTTCGTCGTTTACTGATTTAATAAAGCCATCCGGTGATTTTTTAATTAAGAATTTCATAATGTACTCCTTTCTTTACGGAGTAATATTTAGGGATATTTAGTGTCTTTAAATATTACCCTTTTAATTACTTTATCTTTTTTATTAACTTATCACTTCTTACATTCTTATTATGCAACGTTTTTTCAAAAATCAATCGAAAATTAACCAAAATTTAACATTCCTTTCGGAATGCTTGAGAACACTGCATTTGCAACAGAGACGAATATTCTACCCGTCAGGGTAATATCAAAAAACGGTTAAACTAATAAAATATACTTATGAAATTCAGGTCAACATTAGTAATGATAATAGCTTTTGCGGCATGTTGTTTCGCCTCGGACAGCTATCATGTACTTGTAAATCCAAACAGAGTGCAAACAACCATAGAGACGGAATATCCGCAAACCTTGTTTATATTGGATTATTCAAACAGTATGAACGAAAGACTGTATGAAAAAACAAAATACGGGATGTTGTTAGAGAGCATGAAAATACTGTTATCAAATATGTCCTCAAAAAATAAGGTTGGGGTTCGGATTTACGGGCAGCGTTGGGGAATTACACCCTATGATTCGTGTAAAGCATCTACCCTTGTTGCTCCTATCAGAAGTGATAATTTGATGAATATATCTGACGGGTTGGCTAAATATAAACCTCGCGGAATGACACCGATTACATATTCTTTAAAACAGGCGGTTACAAAAGATTTTAAAGGTTTGGACGGAGACAAACATATTATCTTAATTACGGACGGCGGAGAAAACTGCGATGAGAGTCCGTGTAAGTACGCAATGGAGCTTGTAAAGTACAGAAAAGATATAAAGATAGATGTTATTGCGTTTAATATAGATAATGACGACGATTTAGACCAATTAGAATGTGTAGCGTCCGTCACAAAAGGTAAATTATATAATGCCGATACAAAAGCTAAACTTATAAAAAGCTTAAATCACGCTTTCCGTGTAAAAAAAGAGGTCGATGCAAAAATATTATATTAGTTAGCAAAAAATACTTTTTTCAAACATTATACAAATGTGATTATACAAAATACTACCCCGCATATATCATATCAACCGACAGTGAAAGCGAACAAACAACAATATAAATCTTGTTCGTTACCTTGTGATACCGTGTCTTTCAAAGGTCATGTCGGGGCGGAAAAATGTGCCAAAGTAGCCGTAAAACACCTGATACACGAAACTGCATTTTTCAGAGAGCCTGAAACAAATAAGATAGTGAAAGATTATGTAACAAAGAATATGTCGGGGAAAGACAAAATACGTATAATCTCGGGCGGATGTTCAACGGGTGAAGAAGCTGTCACATATAGTATGATGTTTGATAATATGGCGGATAAAGTTGATATTTTAGGGTTCGATTTAAGTCAAAAATCCGTAGAACAGGCAAAGAAGGGTATTTATTTGTTTGAAAGACCGTATCCCGAATGCAAGCAATTGGCGGAGGATTACGGCATAAGTGCGTTTAACGATTCATACCTCGTTTATAATAACGAAAAATCTTTGACAAAAGAGGAAGAGCAAAATAAGAAGTTGTTTGACAAGTTTTTTGAACCGTCAAAAGAGGAAGTTCCAGAAGAAAAACTGTCTCTTATGGACAGGTTCCAACAGTGGGTAGTGGCTAAAATGAACAAAGAGCCGATTATGAGATATGAGAAGAAGAGTTATAAATTGAAAGACGGACAGGCTAAAAACTGCCGTTTTGTTCAGGGTGATATCAAAGATATCCGAAAAATTGCAGGAGAAGAAAAGGCTGATGTTATTCTTTTCCGCAACGTTATGTATCATTTAACGAACGATTCTTTACGCAACCCTGTCAAAAACACAAAAGCAATTGTAAAAGATATAGGAACAAAACTAAAGGACAGTTTAAATGACGGCGGACTCTTAGTATTTGGAGAAAAAGAGACAATACAAATGTCCGATGATGCCGTTCCTGTTGTTATGAAAGAGCTCGGTTTTAAACCGTTAAACGAAACAAAAGACCATCCCGCAAATATTTGGCAAAAACAATAAGCATTTTATATTATAAATTTGCTGTAATATACCCCCGCAGAACTATTGCCAAGTATGAATAAATCTTCTATAATAATTAAGTATTCTATTTAGGAGGGAAGTATATGAAGAAAAAATTTTCTTTGTCAAAAATAATGCTCTCTTTGTTTGCATTATTTGTTGGCACAATCCCTGCATTTGCGAGTGAAGCTGATTTGGTTGTACCGAGTATTAAAGCAACATCTCTGCACAGCTACAATCTTTTGATTGCGGGCATAATCGTATCCGCAATCGGCGTTTTGTTCGGCTTCATAGAGTATTTACGGGTTAAAAAATTATCCGTACACGAGGCTATGGCAAATGTGGGAAATACGATTTTTGAAACCTGTAAAACCTACCTCGTTCAACAGGGTAAATTCTTACTTGTTTTGGAAATCTTAATCGGTTTATGTATTGCATTCTATTTCGGGTTCTTGGAAGATATGAATCTTAAGAACGTACTGATAATCTTAGGATGGTCTGTTATCGGTATTTTGGGTTCATATTCAGTAGCTTGGTTCGGAATAAGAATGAATACTCTTGCTAATTCAAGGACATCATTCACGGCTTTGAAGGGTAATCCTTTAAATATCTTGAATATTCCTTTGAAGGCGGGCATGAGTATTGGGGTTCTGCTTGTATCCGTAGAACTTATCCTTATGCTTACAATCTTATTATTTGTTCCGGGTAACATTGCGGGCGCTTGCTTTATCGGATTTGCGATAGGTGAATCATTAGGCGCATCAGCTTTGCGTGTTGCAGGCGGTATCTTTACTAAGATTGCCGATATCGGATCGGATTTGATGAAAATCCAATTCGGTATTAAAGAAGATGATCCTCGTAACCCGGGGGTTATTGCAGACTGTACAGGTGATAACGCGGGCGATTCAATCGGACCTACGGCTGACGGTTTTGAAACCTACGGTGTAACAGGTGTTGCCCTTGTCAGTTTCATCTTGCTTGCCGTTGCAGGTCCTCAACACCAAGTACAATTATTAACTTGGATTTTCGTTATGAGATTCTTAATGATTGTAACCTCCGTTGTTTCTTATTGGATTAACGGACTTGTTACAAAAGTTTATGCAAAGCATACCGAAAAATTCGATTTTGAAGCTCCGCTTACAAACCTTGTATGGCTGACTTCAATTTTGTCAATCGTTATGACATTCGGCGTAAGTTATTATTTACTCGGCAATTTAGGTCATAACTTATGGTTGACATTATCAATGATTATTTCTTGCGGTACTTTGGGTGCTGCTTTGATACCGGAGGCAACAAAGGTATTTACATCACCAAAAGCAAAACATACATCGGAAGTTGTTACCGCATCAAAAGAGGGCGGTTCTTCCTTAACAATCCTGTCCGGTATTGTTTCGGGTAACTTCTCCGCTTTCTGGATTGGTGCAATTATTGTACTTCTTATGTGGTTAGCTTACACCGCAAGTACTTATATCCCTGAAACCATGATGATATATCCTTCCGTATTCGCATTCGGTTTGGTAGCATTCGGGTTCTTGGGTATGGGGCCTGTAACAATTGCCGTAGACTCATACGGCCCTGTTACGGATAACGCTCAATCAGTATATGAATTATCATTGATTGAGGAAATCCCTGATATTTCAAACAAAATCGAGGAAGAATTTAAGTTCAAACCTGATTTTGAAAACGCAAAAAGATATTTGGAAGAAAACGACGGTGCCGGTAACACCTTCAAGGCAACTTCAAAACCCGTCCTTATCGGTACTGCGGTTGTCGGTGCTACTACGATGATTTTCTCATTGATTCTTGTTATCAAGAATGTTTTGGGTATCTCCCCTGAGATGATTTTGAATATCTTAAATCCGTACTCACTGTTAGGATTTATTTCAGGCGGTGCGGTTATTTACTGGTTCTCGGGAGCTTCTATGCAGGCTGTTACAACAGGTGCATACAGAGCTGTTGAGTTTATCAAAACCCATATTAAATTGGGCGAAAACGATGATAAGACCGCAAACCTTGCAAACTCGAAAGAGGTTGTAAAGATTTGTACGTTATATGCGCAAAAAGGTATGATAAATATATTTATCGCACTGTTTACCTTCGCTTTGGCTCTGGCATGCCTGTCAGCACCTGAAGGAAATTGCAGTGCGCCTGTAGCATTCTTTGTAAGTTATCTTATCGCAATTGCGGTATTCGGTCTGTTCCAAGCCGTATTTATGGCTAACGCAGGCGGATGCTGGGATAACGCTAAAAAGATTGTTGAAGTTGATATGGCTGAAAAGGGCACACCTTTGCATGAGGCAACCGTTGTCGGTGATACGGTAGGAGATCCGTTCAAGGATACGTCTTCCGTTGCAATGAACCCGATAATTAAGTTCACTACTTTATTCGGTTTGTTGGCTATGGAGATTGCTATTGCTCCTGCATTCAGACATTACGCAAAAATAGCAGGGATAGTATTCCTGATTATTGCGATAGTGTTTGTTGTTAGATCGTTCTACGGTATGCGCATTCCGCAAAAAAATGAGGAAGAATAATAAAGTTATTCTTTTTGTAATAAACAGAAACGGCGGTTAGGAATTTCCCTAACCGTCGTTTTTTTAAGATTAATAAAATAATTATTTTTTTTTAATATTGTTTTATTAATATTCGGTATTTTTATTTTTAGCAACTGATTTTGACTGTTTGAATGTTGTTATAAAATCTGATATAAATTTGATATACATGCCTGAAAATCAGTCGTGGACATGGTTAACATGCTAAAAATTAAAATATTATTGTAACAGTTTCTTAACAACATGGCAAAAAAAATTTTATTTTGTTTTATTCTAATTGTAGAAGGTAATTTCAATAAATGAATTTTAGATTGGAAACTATGGAAACAACATACAACGTAAAATCTAAAACGTATCTGCATCAGAAGTGTGAAAAAATGGTGATTTTTTATCAACCAAGAACCTATCAGCTAATAGAAGGAACGTGTAATGATTAATCGAATTATGGGGAATGTTATTCCAAACGTCGTACACAAAGCCGCCACAGGCGGAGCAAACAAAGGTGCGCGTTTAGAAAAGTTTTTACAGAGCAAGACTATGGGGAAGGTCTTTGAGCTCGCGGCAGATAACCAGAATGTCTGTCAGGCAGCATTTGGTTTAGCTATATGTTGTGCGTTAAGACCGGCAACCAATTACGTTGTAACAAAAGATAAAAAGGATGCAACATTCGCGAGTGCACACTCAATATCATCAGGGGCTATGGGATTTATTTGGCCGATGGTACTTGCGACTCCGTTAGCTGTTGGGATTAAAAAAGTTTTAGCAAAACCTCAGAAATTTTTAAAACCGGAAATGCTTAAGAAATTCTATCCGAATGTTAAAATAAATGAGAAAGTCGGTAAAGACGGTAAAAAGATTAAAGAAGTTGCAACCAATGTTAAAGGTGATATGTTGAGAGAGGATGGCTCCGTACTGTTAAAAGATATGGAACCGTTGATGATTATAGACAAGGATTCGAAAGCTTTAGCTGATAGAACAGCCGCTTTTGAAAAAGAACATCCTAATTTATATGTAGATAAAGAAGGTTATGTAAGATCCAAAGATGTCATTGAAACATCAAAAGGTATTGAACAAAAAGATAAAGACGGAAAACCGATAGGCGCAATGGTTCAAAAAGATTTGACTCCTATTACGGAAGAAATGAAAATCGGCGCTCAAAAGGAAAAGAATGTTCAACAAGTAATTAACAATATTTGGGATACAGGTTTAGCTCCTATCAGAGCATCTTTAACAATCGCTATGATACCTACGGTATTAGGTTTCTTAGGGTTAAAGAAAGCTCCTAAAGACGGAGAACAAAAAGCAAATGCAGACAATAAAGTTGCTAATAATGCTCAACCGCAAAAAACGGCAAATGTAGCAACATCAAATACAACCGTTAAAGCGGCAGCTCCGGTACCGCCTCCTGCAGGAGGAACCCTCGCCTCAGCGTTGAGTACCGTTAAGAAAGGAGGTGCACAATAATGAATATTGCTCCAATTAAACCAATGACAGCAAATAACGTTGCACCGAATTTTAAAGGTGGTATAAAACCATCAATGATTAGCGAATCAAATGCATTTTTACATAGTGCTAATAAAAAGTTTAACCAAGGCTATGACAAATCAACTGACTGGATTGCAAAACATGTTGTTGCTCCGGTTATCAATTCAAAGCCAATGAATTGGTTCACTAAAACAGGTTTTTGTAAAGATAAAAAGATGACATCTTACCTGTCAACTCTTGGTTCTTTTGTAACAACAGCATTCTATATCAGACAAACAGATAAGACTTTGAACAAAAATGCCGAAGAAAGAAAAAGAGCAAAAACTCTTGAATTGAACCAAGGCTTGGTAACAGGTATATCAACAGTATTAGGTTTCAGTGTAAACGGCTTGATTGACAAAGGCTGTGACAAGCTCAAGAAAAAATACAGAGTAGCTAACTATGGCGATCCTAAACTCCCTACAAAGATGAAAGGTTTTGATATCGCTAAACAAATGTTCATCTTCTCACTTATGTACAGATATATTGCACCGGTAATTGTAACACCGTTAGCAAGTAAGATAAGTAAAGTAAGAGAAGCAAAGAAAGCTGAACAAGCTACTTTAGCTCAACAACAGCAACAAGTTGCTCAACAACCTCAACCTCAAAAAGTTGAAGTAAAAACTCAAAGTGCAACTAAAACTGCATAGAGAAAATAACATATTATTCAAAAACGGGAATGTATTTATACATTCCCGTTTTTTATTATCATTTTAGATTTACTATTTATATATTTCACGATAATTTTAATTATTTGTAAACAAACAATACAGAGAAAAGCATGATAAATTTGACTTTATGGGCAGTTTTGTCGTAAAATTTTGGTAAGAGTATATTTGTGTCAGGAGAGATATACAAAATGAGTTCACAACAGAGTAATATATACAATTTGCTTGGCAAACTTGAGGAAGCACTGGATAAAGGTTTTCCGTTGTTGTCGAGTATGGTTGTTGTAAAAAGAGATGTTGTAGAAACATTGTTGGATAATGTTTACGCATCTTTACCTACGGAAGTTCAAGATGCCAGAATGTTATTGAGAAGACGTGATGAAATTCAACACGACGCACAGCAAAGAGCCGAACAAATCATCAGAGATGCTCAGAATGAGGCACAAAGACTTGTTAATGAGTCTTACATTGTACAAAAGGCTCAAAGAGAACGTCAACAACTTTTGGAACAGGTTGTTGCGGATTGCGAGAACATGAAACGTAAAGCAGTTGAAGAAGCTGAAGGTATTCGTGTACAAGCAAGAGACGAAGTTTTAAGAACAAAAGAAGGCGTTACCGTTTTTGCAGGTCAAATTTTGACTAATATTGAACAAAATATCAATCAAATGCAACAGCTTGTAAAAAGCAGTCAGGTTCAGTTGGAACGCCAACATAACGAGATTTCTAATGCAATGTCATACTCTCAGCCGCAAGGGACGGATGTTCACCCTGAGGCGGGAGCGAATTAAGATTTAGTTGGATTTTATTATGTAATGAAATACTTCCCTTATACAAGAAGGGAAGTTTATTTTTTTATGCGACTAATATCAGGCATGCTTATTAAGTAAAACATATCAAAATAAAAGAACCTTATTTCAATTGAAATAAGGTTCTCTTAAATCTCTAATAAGAATCAATTACTTGCCGTTAACAGTAGTTTTGAATTTCTTACCTGCAGAGAATACAGGAACTGTCTTAGCAGGAATCTTGATTTCCTTACCTGTTTGAGGGTTTCTGCCTGTTCTAGCAGCTCTCTTACGAGCTTCCCAAGTACCGAAACCAACTAAAGTAACTTTTTTACCTTTAGAAACTGTTTTTTGGATAGTATCAACTAATGCATTTAAAACTTCGCCTGCATCTTTTTGAGTTACTTTTGCTTTTTTTGAAATTTCTTGTACTAATTCTTCTTTGTTCATTATAAAACTCCTTTCTTAAGTATTACTCCTTTATTATAGGAGATACAGAATTTATTGCAATAATTTGTTTTTAGCGGTTTAAAATGGCTAAAATCCAATAATAATAAGCATTTTCAGCTTAACATAAGTTTATAATTGAGGTAAAAATCATACTTTTGAATGACGAACATGTAACTTAAAACCCAATAGGCATGCAATCTTGTCTTATTTATGGCTGTACATATAAAGTTTTTATAAACGGTCGTATGTTTAAGGTATAATATACATATTAGGGATTATTAAAGAAAAAGGATATTAAGGATATATGAAATTAAAAAAGACACAAGCGGAAAATTCTTTTAAGTACAGCTGGTTATTGTCAAGAATTTTCCCATATATAAAACCTGTAATGGGAAGAGCTATATTAGGGTTTTTGGTTGCAATACCCGTCGGTTTGTTAGACGGTGTTGTAGCATTTGCACTAAAACCTTATATGGACTATGTAGTAGGGCAGCATGACTGGATAATATCTTGCCTCGGACATCAAATTGTCATTCCTTATGCGGCATTGGCAGCTTGTATTCCGTTTGCGGTTGTCTTGTTTGCCGTAATTCAAGGTCTATTCAAATATCTTAATTCATATATTTCGGAATGGACAAGCCAAAAAGTTACAAATTCCGTAAAAATAGCGTTATTCTCAAGATTGGTATATATGGATTCGTCCTTCTTTGATGAGAACCCTTCGGGAATTGTCATTTCAAGATACTTAAACGATCCTGATACCGCATCAAGAAGTTTAATAGATAAATGTAAAAATATTGTAACCAGTTTCGTAGGAGCATTAGGGCTTATATGTGTAATGTTGTACAGCTCTTGGAAACTTGCACTTGTGGGTGTTGTAGTATTATGTGTCGCTTTTGTGCCTGTCGCATTGCTCAGAAAGAGAGTAAAGAAAGCGTCCAACCAAAATATGGTCGTTAGCGGTAATATTACGACAACATTCAATGAAACATATTCGGGTAACAAAGTTATTACCGCATACTGCCTACAAGAAAGACAAAAAAGAGAATTTGCAAATGAGGTCAAACAATCATTTGATATTACAATGTCTTTGACAAAACGAGCATCTTGGATGTCTCCTATGATGTATTCAATAGCATCAGTCGGGATTGCGATAGTATTATTTTACGGTACTAATTTGATTTTAACGGGTGAAATGACGGCAGGTAGTTTCGCATCATTCGTAACTTCATTATTATTACTGTATAAACCGATGAAGACTTTGGGAAGTACCTTAACAAGTATCCAAAATATCTTTGTCGCAATGGGACGTGTATTTGAATTGTTTGATATTAAATCAGAAATATCAGACAAATCCGATGCAAAAGAATTGGTTGACTTAAACAATAATATCAAATTCGAGGATGTATGTTTTTCATATACTCCGGAAAAAGAAGTTTTACATAACATCAATTTAGATATTCCAAAAGGTGAAACCGTTGCAATCGTTGGTAACTCAGGAGGCGGAAAATCTACTCTTGTCAACCTTATCCCGAGATTTTATGATGTTACGGCAGGTGCTATTACCATTGACGGAGTTGATATAAGAGACTTTACACTGAACAGTTTGAGAAAAAATATAGCAATGGTATTTCAGGATAACTTCTTATTTACGGGAACAATCAGAGAAAATATTATGATGGGTAATCCTGATGCAACTCATGCCGATTTAATCAACGCGGTAAAATCAGCGCATTTAGAAGAAGTCATTGCGGATTTGCCTGACGGATTAGACACTGTTTTAGGTGAAAGAGGTCTTACGTTATCGGGCGGACAGCGTCAAAGAGTTGCGATTGCGCGAGCTATGGTTAGAAAATCGCCTATAGTTATCTTGGATGAGGCAACAAGTGCACTTGATAATAAATCGGAAGCCGTTGTACAAAAGGCTTTGGATAACTTAATCCAAAATAAAACCGTATTTGTAATCGCTCACAGATTATCAACAATCAAAAATGCTCACAGAATAGCTGTTATCAACGAAGGTAATCTCGTAGAGCTTGGAACGCATGAAGAGCTTATGAATATTGACGGCGGTCAATATAAGATGCTTTATGAAATGCAATTTAAAAACCAAGAAGCATTGGTATAAATAACCTCCCTTCTACCTTTGGGAGAAGAAAAGCGGTTGTAGGCGACGCAGAAGCCGTACAACCGTAGTATGAGGGTTTGTCTCAGTAATCAAATCTTCAATCTACAAATAATAGTATTGTTAATCATAATAATATTTACATTCGGTTACATGCTTGTCCTCAAATACTTGATTTTTCCTTATGTTTACCCTAAAATATTTCTGTCAGAAAAGTAAAAACTAAATACATTCTCAAGGGTGCCTAATAAAGGGGCTGTTATAGAGCCGGTGGGCTTTGTAAGCAAGAATCGACGGAAAGTACCGGCGGGTTTTGTTAAAGCTAACGGAACTGTTAGCAATAACCTTTTAAGGATAAAAAACAAACCCAAAGTTTTATTTATAAGCCATAATTTGAGGTATTTAGAAAGCATAAAGGCTAGTCGAGTATTACACTTTATTAAACAGAAAGGTTTAAAATGACTGAAGAAGAAAAGAAAAATGAAGTTGCTAATGAAGCTGCTGAAAAAGTAGAAGAAAAAGCAACCGAAGAAGTAAAAGAAACAGCTTCCAAGGAAACAGCTGAAGATATTACAAAGAACGAAGCTATTACCGATACGGAAGACGATGCTACAAATGAAAGAAGACCTGTAAAAAGAACCAGAGGAAGAAAGAAAAAAATCGAAACTAAAGATGAAAAACCTCAATCAGAATGGTCTGAACAGGTTGTACAAATCAGCCGTGTAACAAAGGTTGTAAAAGGTGGTAAGAAATTAAGCTTCCGTGCAATCGTTGTTGTAGGTAACAAAAAAGGACAAGTCGGTATCGGATGCGCTAAGGCTGCAGAAGTTATCATTGCTATCCAAAAAGCTATTGCAGACGGTAGAAAGAACCTTATTACGGTTCCTATCTTCAAGACAACAATCCCTCATCCTATCGTAGGGAAATCAGGTGCCGGCAAGGTTATGTTGAGACCTGCTTCACAAGGTACCGGTATTATCGCAGGCGGAGCTGTTCGTCCTGTATTGGAACTTGCAGGTATTGAAAACATCCTTTCAAAATCTCAAGGTTCTAAATCACCTTTGAACGCAGCTAACGCTACATTGAATGCTCTTAAATCATTAAGAAGATTTGATGAAGTTGCTAAAAAACGTGGTTTGACAATGTCTGAATTGCTTAACTAATAGTACATCAGACTAATTCAGAGTAAGTATTTATTCTGATATGATAGGTAGAATACAGTTCAGGCTTAGCCTGACAATATAAAAAGGGAAAATAAAAATGGCAAAGAATAAACAAATAAAAATTAAACTTGTCAAAAGCACAATCGGTGCATCTCCGGCTCAAAGAAAAGTCGTTGCTGCATTAGGCTTGAAGAAGAAAGATCAAGTCGTAGAACATGCTGACAGCGCTACTATAATGGGAATGGTTAACAAGGTTTCTCATTTGGTATCTGTTGTTGAATAATAATTTTACATATTGATATGACAAGAAAAATAAAGGAAAAATAAAAATGGCAAAATCTAAAGAAAAAATAACATTAACAGATTTGAGACCTGCAGAAGGTTCAACATCTACAAGAAAAAGAGTAGGCAGAGGCCGTGCATCAGGAATGGGTAAGACATCTTCCCGCGGTAACAACGGTGAAGGTCAACGTTCAGGTCAATCTTCAAAGAGAGGTTTTGAAGGCGGTCAGATGCCTAGTTACAGACAATTACCTAAGTTGAAAGGTTTTGAAATCATCAACAAACGTAATTGGGCTGAAATCAATGTAGGCAGATTAGATGCATTGAAACTTAAAGAAGTATCTCTTGAAAAATTGAAAGAGATTAAGAAAGCTCATCCGTCAACTGACGGTTTAAGAGTTTTAGGCAACGGAGAAATCAAATCAGCAGTTACAGTTAAGGCTGTTTATGTATCTCCTTCAGCAAAGTCTAAGATTGAAGCAGCAGGCGGAAAGGTTGAGTTAGTATAATGGCTTTGAATAACATAAAAGCACCGAGCGCAGCTGATATTGCCAATATGTGGCAGGCATCGGGTTTGAAACAAAAAATCATTTTTACTTTTTTAATGGTTGTTGTTTTCAGATTCTGTGCACAAATTCCTATCTATGGTATTAACAATACCATATTCCAGAATATTGCCGCAGGTAATAACATAATCGGATTCTTGGATTTATTCTCAGGCGGTGCCCTTGGTAAGGTATCAATGGTAGCGTTAGGGATAGGTCCTTACATCACGGCTCAGATTATTGTACAGCTCGTGTCGGTTGTAATTCCTTCTTTGGAAAAATTACAGAAAGAAGAAGGTGAAGCGGGAAGAAGAAAGCTCGCACAGTATACAAGACTGTTTACCGTAGTACTTGCAGTATTCCAAGCAATCATATTTATGGTATTTATGTCTCACTTACCGCAAGCAATTCTTCCGGGCGTAAACTACGGAATGTTCTTTATCAGTTCCGTTACCGCATTGACTGCAGGTGCAATCCTCGTTATGTGGATATCTGAATTGATAACCGAAAGAGGTATCGGCAACGGTGGTTCTTTAATCATCTTCGTCGGTATTATATCGGGTATTCCTTTGTATACCGAAAGGACTGCGGAACTCGTAGGACAAGATCCTTCTCTTCAATTCGGGCTTTTCTTATTACTTGCAATATTCTTTGCAACAATGGTATTGATTGTAATTATGCAAGAGGCAATGAGAAAGGTTATAATTGTTAATCCGAGAAGACAGGTAGGTAATAAAGTATACGGCGGAGTTAACACGTATATCCCGTTCAAACTTAATCCGGGCGGTGTTATGCCGATTATCTTCGCGATAGCAATACTTCTGTTCCCGTCTACTATCCTTAGTATTTTGGGACAGGCACACTTGCCGGCTGCATTGAGTACAATGGTATTCTCATTGAACAAGATATTCAGCCCGTCAGGTGCGTGGTATTACATCATATACTTTACTTTGATTGTATTGTTGACGTTCTTCTATGCGTCAATCATTCCGAATATGCAGCCGAAAGAGATTGCAACCAATCTTAAGAAATACGGTTCTTCTATTCCGGGTATCAAACCGGGCAGAGCTACCGCGGAAGCATTGGATAAGATACTTTCAAAAGTAACCTTCATCGGAGCTATGGCGTTAGGTATAATCGCACTGATTCCTGCGTTTGCAAGTTATATAACCAAAATAACTACATTTCAAGGTATCGGGGCTACATCCCTAATCATCATGGTGGGTGTTGCACTTGATTTAATCAATCAGGTAAGAACCCAATTGTTGGCTAAGAATTATGAATCGTTCCTAAAAGAAAAATAGGAATGAGAATAATATAAAAAAGACCGTTCCCTAGCAAAGGGGGCGGTCTTTTTGTTGTTATAAAAGTTACATATTTGCTCTTCCGCAATTGCATTTACCACTTTACCACATATAATATAAGTAAGAATTACATTTATAAGGACAGTAAAGAAATGCAGGAGAAGTTAAACAATATTTATAAATCAGCAAGCGAAGATATTGAAAAGGCTCAATCGGGTGCTGATTTAGACGAAATAAAACTCAAGTATTTAAGCAGAAAAGGTGAATTAAACTCTATCAAAAAAGGAATTAAAGATTTATCCGTAGAGGAAAAGAAAGTTGTCGGCTCATTGGCTAACGAAATTTCCAATAAGTTGGAAAACGCGCTTTCCGCAAAGTACAAAGAATTTTATCAAAAAGAACTTGATGCAAAACTTGAGAAAGAAAAGATTGATATAACTTTACCTGGAAAGTATATTCCGAGAGGAAAAGAACATCCTTTGACTTCAACTACGGAAGAAATCGTTAAGATTTTCAGAACATTAGGATTCTCACAAATCCCGACGGCTGATGCTCCTGAAGTTGAGACCGAATATTTCAACTTTGATATGTTGAATGTACCGAAAGACCACCCTGCACGTGATGTACAGGATACATTCTATACAAAGATTGCACCGTTCACGGTTTTGAGAAGTCAGACTTCTAACGCTCAGATTAGAACAATGGAGAAGATGAAACCACCTATCAGAATCATCGCTCCGGGGCGTGTTTACAGAAATGAAACCTTGAACGCACGTAAAAACAACTTCTTCCACCAGATAGAAGGATTATATGTAGATAAGGGTGTAACCTTCGGCGACTTGAAGGGCGTTTTGAACGAATTTATTCGTTCATACTTCGGTGCTGCAAGACCTACACGTTACAGAAGCAGTTTCTTCCCGTTCACCGAACCGTCTGTTGAGATTGATGTTCAGTGCATTATGTGCGAAGGTAAAGGTTGCAGAACTTGTAGCGGTACTGGTTGGTTAGAAGTTTTGGGCGCAGGCATGGTCGATGTAAACGTACTCAAAGGAGTCGGCATTGATCCTGATGTTTATACAGGCTTTGCATTCGGCGTAGGGGTAGAAAGACTCGCTATGTTGAAATATGCAATCAACGATATCAGATTGTTCTTCAACGATGATAAACGTTTCTTGGAACAGTTCTAAGATAAAATTTTTATAACTAAATAACCTAAAAAAGTCGGCTAAAAGCCGACTTTTTTATATTAGTCTTTATCGGTGCAAAAAATTGCACCCTACAATTTAAAGAGAGGTTTCAACGGCAGAGCCACTCTTAGTGCCTTAGTATCTTAGTGTCTTAAAAAAACAATTACGCATCACGAATTATTTTTCTTCGTGAGCGAAAAGCCCTAACGCTTCGCCAATCTTGTGAGTGTCTTCGTCTACGTAGACAGGGATTTTGTTCATCCCTAAATCTTCCATCCCGAAGTACATACATTGATTAGGTAAAGGACCTCTGCTTTGGTTGAAGAATACGGATAATTGACCTTTGTTCAAGTGGTCGGAACCGTAGGTGTCTATGTAATCAACCATTTCATCAGGCAATTCGTTCAATGAAACTATGACCAAATTTGTTGCGGGTATTTCGTCTCCGCCTTTGATTGCACTGTTGATATCAGGTCTGTAATATTTTTGATAATCTGATTTGCAATGCGGGATGTTGGAATCCTGATTTTTAATGACCTGTTTTAATCTTTCAGGCGAAACAAACGCTATCTCCATATCTTCCGGAGCGTCTTTGAGTCTTGATAACATTTTTTCGGGATCCATAGTTTCTTTTGTATCTATTTTTTTAAACTTAATCCCTTTATTTGCCAAAAACGACTCTATCATTTTGTCTTTTTTGTCGGGAGCGTCTATTGTTGTGGACAAATTCAGACTGTTTCTGACTCTGTGTCCGTCGTATTCTTTTGTCTTTTCGTGTTTAATACCGTAATCAATATTGTTATCCATACAAAAATCAACAATCTTGGATTGTGTGCGGAAATCGCTGCCGCTGTTGATTTTATAAGTACTACCGAAAGACACAGAAACCATAATTTACACCCCTATAAATGTATTGATATTATTATAAAGCATTGATTTCGACTTTTTTGCTAGTTGGGGGTAAATATATATGTAACTTTTTGTAAAGTGCAATGCAGGCGTGGCTTTACGGGATATAACAAAAAGAGCCTTGAGAAAAACCCAAGACTCTTTTAAGTTATTAATAAATTAAATTATTAACCTTTTAATTGTCCCATAACTTCTTCTGCGAAGTTATCAGCTCTCTTTTCGATACCTTCACCGAGCATATATCTGTCGAATTTAACTATGCTTAACTTACCTGTGATAAGTTGTTCGATAGTTTCGTCAGGGTTTTTAACGAAAGGTTGTTCAAGCAAGCATCTTTGAGCCATTAACTTGTTAACACGACCTTCAACGATTTTTGCTCTGATTTGTTCAGGTTTCTTAGCAAGGTCTTCTTTACCCATTTCAACTTCTTTTTCGTGAGCAAGTACATCAGCAGGGATTTCATTTCTTGAAATATATTCAGGAGCTGAAGATGCGATGTGCAAGCACAAGTCCTTAGTCAATTCAGGGTTAACATCAGATGTTTGCAAAAGAACACCGATTTTACCGTTGTGGATGTATGTTGATACGTTACCTTCGTAACGAACAAATCTTCTGATAGTGATTTTTTCGCCGATAGAAGCGATTTTTTCTTTAACTACATCAGAGATAACCTTACCGCATTTAGGGCAAGTCATACCTTCCAATTCTGCAACATCTTTAGGGTTCATCTTAGCAACCATTTCAGCCAAACCTTTTGCAAATTCAACAAATTCAGCATTCTTTGCAACGAAGTCTGTTTCACAGTTTACTTCAATCATAGCCCCAACTTTATCGTCAACGTAAGATTCAATTCTGCCTTCAGCAGCGATTCTGCCCATTTTCTTTTCTGCAGAAGCGATACCTTTTTGGCGAAGAACTTCCATTGCCTTTTCCATATCTCCGTCTACTTCAACCAATGCTTTCTTAGCGGCCATCATGCCTGCACCGGTTTTATCACGGAGTTCTTTTACCATTGTAGCTGTTATGTTCATTTTTTTCTCCTTAGATTTTTAGATGGTACAAAATGTACCTTATGTATCTTTGTAGGGTGCAATTTTTTGCACCTTATTTGTTTTGAATTTTCGCTGTCTTGAAATTACTTCTCGCTCGTTGCTGTCACTCGTTTCGGCTATCGCCTGCCACTCGTTTCGCACTCGCTCCCCGTGGCTAACTCACTTTCGTTCGTGTCGCACGTCTGTAATTTCGCTGTCTTGAAATTACTAAGCATTAACTTTAGCTTCTTCTTTCTTAGCTTCTTCAGCTTTAGCTTCTTCGGTTACGCCTGCATCTTCAGCCTTGATAGATTCAACTTTCTTAGCTTCAGCTGCTTTGTTTGCTCTGAGTTCTTTACCTTCAAGAACGGCATCAGCCAACTTAGAAGTGATTAATTGAACTGAGCGGATAGCGTCGTCGTTACCCGGGATAATATAATCGATATTATCAGGATTAGCGTCTGTATCAGCCAAGCAGATAACAGGGATGTTCAACTTGTTAGCTTCTGATATTGCAATAGCTTCTTTCTTTTGGTCTATTACGAATATAATATCAGGCAAGCCTCTCATTTCCTTGATACCGCCTAAAGTCTTAGATAACTTAGCCAATTGTCTGTTCAATTGAGCTTGTTCTTTCTTAGGTAACTTTTCAGCGTGACCGCTGGAGATGAAGTCTTCCAATTCTCTCAATTTGTTAACACGAGCTCTGATAGTATCAAAGTTAGTCAACATACCGCCTAACCATCTTCTGTTGATGTAATAAGCGCCTGCTCTTGTAGCTTCTTGTGCTACAACGTCAGCAGCTTGTTTCTTTGTACCTACGAACAAAACGTTTTTGTTCTTTGCCGCATAATCGCGAACGACTTCATAAGCTTTATCCAACAAATCTGTTGTTTTTCTTAAATCGATAATATGGATACCGTTACGAGGACCATAGATATAAGGTCTCATTTTAGGGTTCCAGTGTCTTGTTTGGTGTCCGAAATGTACACCTGCTTCCAATAATTCTACTAATGACGCAACTGCCATAGTTTTTCTCCTTTTGTTTTTAATTTCTCTTACTACGGGCTACCCAATCCATCGGATTTGTAAATGATTGCTTTTGCAATCCGACGGGTTTTCACCGTCTCGGAACATTTAGGGTTTTGTTACCCCTTTTCCGTTAATCTCGACTAGGACGTTGCCTATCAATCGGCATAACCATGTATATCATAGTACAAACAGATTTGTTTGCAAGCGGGGTAAACTTATTTGTAAACTTCAACAACAGTAAATCCGCACATTTTCATGTTTGGTATATAATATTGCTGTAAGCAAGTTATTATATTAACGAAAAGGAATTAATTATGACAAATTTATCACCATTACAGGTTGAAAGATTGAAATACCAACCTAAATTACCTTCTTCATTGGCTGAAGGTATCAGCAAGTTGACTTGTACGGAAGGCAACGCAACAGAATCCGTAGCAAATCAGGCTGAAATTAAAGATTTATTTAAAAACACTTACGGAAAACCAACCGTAACATTTAACAGCTCTTCAAGTGCAAGAGACTTGGAACAAAGAAATGTCGGCGTTATCCTTTCAGGCGGTCAGGCTCCGGGCGGACACAACGTAATCGCAGGTTTATATGACGCTCTAAAACAAGCTAACCCGAACAACAAATTATACGGGTTCTTAGGCGGCCCTAGCGGTATCATTGAAGGTAAGTATGTAGAATTTGACGACAAGTTCATCGACGCTTACAGAAATACAGGCGGATTTGATATCATCGGTTCAGGCAGAACAAAACTTGAAACAGAAGAACAATTCCAATCTTCTTGGGAAGTTTGCAAGAAATTGAACATCTCTGCTGTTGTAATCATCGGCGGTGACGATTCAAACACAAACGCTGCAATGCTTGCAGAATGGTTTGTAGCACACAACGCTAACATCCAAGTTATCGGCTGCCCTAAGACAATCGATGGCGACCTCAAGAACGAACAGATTGAAATATCTTTCGGGTTTGATACGGCTACAAAAACTTATGCCGAACTTATCGGAAACATTGAAAGAGATGCTAACTCCGCTAAGAAATATTGGCACTTCATCAAGATTATGGGCAGAAGTGCTTCTCACGTAGCTTTAGAGGCTGCTTTGGAAACACAACCTAACATAACTTTGATATCTGAAGAAGTTGAAACTAAGAAAATGTCTTTGAAATCAATCATTGATTATATGACAGACATCATCGTAAGACGTTCTCAAAACGGTAAAAACTTCGGTGTTGCCGTTATCCCTGAAGGTTTAATCGAATTTATCCCTGAAATGGGACAAATGATTGCTAACTTGAACGATATCGTTACAACTCTTGAAAAAGACAGCAAGTATATGAACGCTGACGATGCAGAGAAATTCTCTATCATCGAAAATACTTTATCAAGCGAAAATGCTAAGGTATTCGCATCATTACCTGTTTTGATTAAATCACAATTGTTGATGGACAGAGATCCTCACGGAAACGTTCAAGTATCTAAGATTGAAACAGAAAAATTGTTAATCTCAATGATTCAGGAAAGATTGAACACATTGAAGGCAGAAGGTAAATTTAAAGGTAAATTCTCCGCTCAATCACACTTCTTCGGCTACGAAGGCAGATGTGCATTCCCTTCAAACTTCGATGCTGATTACTGCTACTCATTGGGTTACAACGCATTCGCATTGATTAGTTTCGGTTTGACAGGTTACTTATCATCAGTCAGAAACTTGACAGCTCCTGCTGCTCAATGGATTGCAGGCGGGGTTCCGTTAACAATGATGATGAATATGGAAAGACGTAACAACAAGATGAAACCTGTTATCAAAAAAGCATTGGTTGAATTGGACGGCCCTGTATTCAAACAATTGGCTGATAACAGAGAAGATTGGGCTATGAACGAAAGATATTTGTTCCCTGGTGCTATCCAGTACTTCGGACCAAGCTCTGTTTGTGATATCACAACAAGAACATTGGCTCTTGAACAATCTTCTAAATTGTTAAACGTATAAAACCATTAACAATATAAACAAAAAGTGCTTTTGACCGTAATAAGTTAAAAGCACTTTTTTATTTAATTAGCCAGAGTGTCATTGCGAGTTGGTCAAAGGCTTGACCAACGTGGCAATCCAGTCTACATATCTAACCCATTGAAAAAGGGGGGTGCCTTTAAAGTGAATCTATTGAAAAATCTGTGATTTTACTTGTAATGGCAATACTATTTACCCCTTTACCCCTACAGCCTCTTTTTCAAATACTGTCCGGTGTAAGAGTTTTTGACTTTTGCAACTTCCTGCGGGGTGCCTTGGGCTATTATTTGTCCGCCTGCATTTCCGCCGTCAGGTCCTAAGTCGATAATGTTATCGGCAATCTTGATGAAATCCATATTATGCTCAATAACAAGGATAGTGTTTCCCGCGTCGGCAAGTCGTTGCAATATCTTTATCAATTTATCCAAATCAGCCCAGTGGAGTCCGACGGAAGGCTCATCCAACAGATAAAGAGTTCTGCCTGTTGCGCGTTTGTTTAATTCCGCTGCGAGTTTTATTCTCTGCGCTTCTCCGCCTGAAAGGGTTGTTGCACTCTGTCCGAGTTTTATATAATCCAGTCCGACATCATGCAGAGTCTGTAGTTTATTCTTTATTTTCGGAACGCTGTCGAAAAATTCCAGAGCCTCTTTTACACTCATCTCAAGCACATCATAGATAGTTTTGCCTTTGTATTTTACTTCCAATGTTTCGTTATTGTATCTGTGACCACCGCAAACGTCGCATTTTACATAGACATCCGATAAGAAATTCATCTCTATTTTTAAGAGTCCGTCCCCTTTGCAGGCTTCACATCGTCCGCCTTTGACGTTAAAGCTGAACCTTCCTGCAGTGTAGCCTCTCATTTTTGCTTCGTTTGTCTTTGCAAAAAGTTCTCTTATCGGGGTGAACACATCCGTATAAGTCGCAGGGTTTGAACGCGGAGTTCTGCCGATAGGCGATTGGTCAACATCGATTACCTTATCAATGTTTTCAAATCCCGTTATTTCATCCACGCCTTGCGGTTTAGGCTTATTTCCTCTTAATTTATGCAGGGCATATTGATATATAATATCATTCATCAATGTCGATTTTCCCGAACCTGAAACGCCTGTCAAGACGTTGATTTTGCCGAGCGGGATATCAACATCAATATTTTTCAAATTGTTTTTATGTGCATTTTTTACGTGCAAAAATGCGCCCGAACCTTCCCTAATTTTATCGGGAACAGGGATAAACTTTTTACCTGACAGATATTGCCCAGTTAAAGATTCGGGAGTATTTAAGATATCTTCTAACGTTCCTTGTGCGACAATGTTTCCGCCGTTTACGCCAGCTTTAGGTCCTATATCTACGAGATAGTCTGCATTTCGCATTGTGTCTTCATCGTGTTCGACAACTATTAGAGTGTTGCCGAGATTACGCAACCTTATAAGTGTTTTTATAAGCCTGTCATTGTCTTTTTGGTGGAGCCCGATTGAAGGCTCATCCAAAACGTAGAGCACGCCCGAAAGCCCGCTCCCTATTTGAGTTGCGAGTCTTATTCTCTGTGCTTCTCCGCCTGAGAGTGTTCCTGCCATACGGGCAAGGTTTAAGTAACTCAAACCTACATCCATTAAGAATTTGAGCCTTGCTCTAATTTCATCCAGTACCTGCCTTACAATCTTCATCTGAAAATCTGAAAGTGTCAGGTATAAATCCGTTATAAATTTGTGTGCCTCATCAATCGGCATCATACAAAATTCGTGGATATTCACTCCCGCTATTTTTACGGCGAGCGGGAACGGTTTCAGCCTTCCTCCTCCGCAGGCTTCACACGGAGTTGTTACCATATATTTTTGGATTTCATCTCTCCAATATTCGCCCTCGGATTCCTGATAATGTTTCATCAGGAACGGAATTACGCCCTCATACCGTCTTAATTTCTTTTGATAACGTTTAGTTCCGAAACGTTTAACATTTATCCAAAGCGTTTCTCTTCCCGAACCGTAAAGGATTATATGCTGTTGGTCTTTTGTAAGTTTTTCAAACGGAGTATCCATAGAGAACCCGTAATGATCTGCGACACTCTGCAAAAGGTCAAAATAATAGCTGTTAGAGGTTTTGCTCCAAGGATAAATTGCGCCTTCTCTTAATGATTTCGTTTTATCAGGTACAACAAGGTCGCTGTCTACCGTAAAATCAAACCCCAGTCCTCCGCATCTTTCGCAGGCACCGTACGGGTTGTTAAAACTGAATATACGGGGAGCCAACTCTTCAAAACTTATTCCGCAGTGTTCGCAGGCGAGCTTTTCGCTGTACATTATCTCTTCCCCGCCTACGACGTCTACTATAACAAGCCCGTCGGCTTTTTGTAGTGCCGTCTGAACGCTGTCGGATATTCTTGAGCGAGCGGAGTCTTTTACAACAACTCTGTCCACAACAACTTGGATATCGTGTTTTTTCGTTTTGACGAGTTCGACAGCATCTTCATCAAGGTTGTAAACCTCGCCGTCAACTTTTACTCTGACAAACCCTTCCTGTCTTAATTCGTTAAAGAGGGTTGAATATTCTCCCTTTTTACCTTTTACGACAGGCGCGAGGATTTGAATTTTTGTTTTTTCGGGGAGTTTAAAAATGCTTGCAACAATTTCATCTATCGTTTGAGGTTTTATTTCCGCTCCGCAGTTAGGACAATACGGTGTTCCGACTCTTGCGTAAAGCAGTCTTAAATAATCGTATATTTCCGTAACCGTTCCGACGGTAGAGCGCGGGTTATTGCTTGTCGATTTTTGGTCGATTGAAATAGCGGGGGTGAGCCCTTCTATTGAGTCAACATCAGGTTTATCCATTTGCCCTAAAAATTGGCGCGCATAAACAGACAGACTCTCAACGTATCTTCTTTGTCCTTCCGCAAATATCGTATCGAACGCAAGCGAGCTTTTGCCCGAACCCGAAACTCCCGTAAATACGATGAGTTGATTTTTCGGTAAATCAAGCGAAACATTATTCAAATTGTGTTGTCGTGCTCCTTTTACGGATATTTTATCAAGCATCTTTACCTCTTCCAATCATATTTTACAACAAGAATTTTTGAGAGCAAAACTTAAAAATTTACATAAAATTTGAATTAAAAAGGCTCCCAAGATAGAAACCTTTTTATAATATTCTTGTATTAAATTCTAAAAACTAATCCATATCTAATGTATCAGCCTTGCCGTTTTTTATATCACTAGGCTTCGGTGTTGATACAGGAACAAGGACTACCGTGTCACCTTTCGGAATAATCTCATACGCATGTCCGTGGAAATGTCCGATTTCAGGCTCTTTTTTATGAGGAATTGTGTCAGGAACAAGAATGGAATCATTGTCGATTGAATCCGTTGTGTCACGAGCGGCAACGAGTTCCTGTTCTTTTCTGAGTTTCTTTCTGAATGTAGTTGTATCAACCATGTTTAAGTCTTCCGAATCGTCATAAGGTACGGCGTTAAAGACATATTCTATACCAGGTTTTTGCGGTTCATCTTTTGGTCCGAACTCGTTTACGCCATGGTAAATTGCTCCGGAAATCAGAGCAAGCGCGGATGCTGCGGCTACCGCTTTGCCTGCGGGCGGAACGGGTTTGTCGCTGTAATCTGCTTTAAAGCTCGGTGCGGATTGCTTTTTGCAGTTGGTTTTATGATAAGATGAAACCGAATAATTATGCCCTATAGGATTGATGTTCATATAATATTCCTCTTATGTAATATATTACCGTACTCCTTTTATAACACGTGAATAAAATTTTTTGTCAGTTGTGTAAAAATTATTTACAAACTCATAAAAAAGTGAATGTCATGCTGAATTTATTTCAGCATCAGAAAACTCTTATATCAGATCCTGAAACAAGTTCAGGATGACAGTTTTTACAATGTGTACTTTGTTTTTATTAAAGAGAGCTTCTTTAATTTGTTATTAGCTTGTGTTTTTGGTATAATCTGCGTATAAATAAGATGAGGTATTAAAATGGAAGAAATTTTAAAAAAGAGTGCCGCCGAGCAGCATAGAATGATAGAAGAAAAGCAAATCTCGGCTACGGAACTTACAAAGGCAGCCTTAAAGAGAATCTCTGATATAGATGAAAAGATTGGTGCTTTCAATTCCGTAACGGAGGAAACAGCTTTAAAAACGGCAAAAGAAGTCGATGATATGGTCGCATCGGGTGAAAAATTGCCTTTGCTTGCAGGTGTTCCTCTTGCATTAAAAGATAATATGAATTTAAAAGGTTCTAAGACAACCGCTTCAAGTAAGATTTTGGAAAACTTTGTGTCACCTTATAACGCAACAGCTACCCAAAAATTACTTGATAATAAAATCCCGATTGTGGGAAAAGCTAACTTAGATGAATTTGCAATGGGTTCATCAAACGAAAACTCCGCTTTTAAGAAAGTTCATAACCCTTGGAATTTGAACAAGGTTCCGGGCGGTTCATCAGGCGGATCGGCTGCATCTGTTGCGGCATGTGAAGCAAGCTTGGCTTTGGGCTCCGACACGGGCGGAAGTATCAGACTTCCTGCAAGTTTTTGTGGCGTTGTCGGTATGAAACCTACCTACGGCAGAGTTTCAAGATACGGTTTGATTGCGTTCGCATCATCTTTAGACCAAATCGGACCTTTCGCAAGAACTGTTGAAGACGCGTCAATGTTGTTGGAAGTTATATCAGGTCATGACGAACACGATTCAACATCACTTGATATCCCTGTAGAACACTATTCTCAACACTTAAATGATGATATCAAGGGTAAGAAAATCGGTGTTGTAACAGACCTTATGACTGATGCTGTTTCGGAAGACGTAAGAAAAGCCGTTGAACACGCTGTTGATGTATACAAATCATTGGGCGCAGAGATTACGGAAGTATCTTTGCCAAAGTTGAAATACTCAATCGGTATTTATTACATCCTTGCAACCGCTGAATGCAGTTCTAACCTCGCAAGATTTGACGGTGTAAGATACGGTCACAGAACAGCAAACCCTGAAAACTTGCTTGAATTGTATTGCAAATCAAGAGCCGAAGGATTCGGAGACGAAGTTAAGAGAAGAATAATGCTTGGTACATACGCTTTGAGTTCAGGTTATTATGATGCATACTACAAGAAAGCTCAACAGATGAGAAGACTTGTTGCCGATGAATTTAACGCAGCATTCAAGAAGGTTGATGCTTTGATTGCTCCTACATGTCCTAATACGGCATTCGATTTGGGTGCAAGAACTGCTGATCCGCTTGCAATGTATTTGACGGATATTGCAACAATCGCTGCTAACCTTGTAGGTATCCCTGCTATGAGTGTCCCTGCAGGATTTGATGCTGACGGTATGCCAATCGGGTTGCAGATTATGACTCCTCAACTTAAGGAATCTGATTTGTTTAACTTCGGTTATCAGTTTGAACAACAAAATGATTTTTATAAACACCTTGCACAAGACGTTTGTGCTTTTGCATAATAAAAAATAAAAATCTATACAAGAAAATCGGGCTTATTTAAGCCCGATTTTTTGTGTATTTTATTTAATTATAAAGTTCTGTAATAAAAATGTTAAAATCTTTGACATGCCGTTATGTTTAAGGCTATACTATAGAATAGCATAATTTTGGGTAGTGGAATGTATATCAAACAAATAGACATCGACAACTTCAAGTCGTTTGCTACAAAAGTGGAAATACCTTTGCTCAAGGGATTTACAACTATCGTAGGACCGAACGGATCAGGCAAAAGTAATATTATTGATGCCGTACTGTTTGCGCTGGGATTAGGTAAGTCCAGAGCTTTGCGTGCGGAAAAACTTGAGGATTTCGTTTCTAACTACACCAAACGTAACGAGGCTACCGTAAAGGTTACCTTCGGCGAATGCGAAAACGGTGCAGAATTGACCGTTGCAAGAAGGATTAAAAAAGCTACTCAAGGTTATAACAGTACATATTACCTCAATGATAAAATCACTACTCACACGGATGTTATGATAGAGCTGGAAAAATACAACGTTACTCCGTACAGCTATAACGTAGTTATGCAGGGTGATGTCGCAAGTATCATCGATGCAACGGACAGTGAACGCCGTAAGATGATTGATGAAATCGCGGGTGTTGCGGATTTCGACCGCCAAATTGCCCAGGCTAATGATAAATTAGACTCCGTAGAAGTTAGTGTTAAAAACTCAAATATTATGCTTAATGAGGTCTTAACCAGACTTGAACAACTCAAGGAAGAAAAAGAAGTTGCGCTTAAATACCAAAAACTGAAAGACGAAAAAACAGGACTTGAGAGCCAAATCAATACCGTTCGTTTCTTTGATATTAAGACAAAGTTAGAGCAGGCACATGAAAATATCCTTGAATTTCAGAAGAAAAAGAAAGTTGAAGAAGTCAACGTAAAAGACTTAAACGAAAAAATAAAAGTTATTGATGAAAAGTATCAGGAAGTTTGTGAAACCTTGAATGAAAAGGGGTTAAATCACCAAATAGAGCTCCAAAAACAGGTTGAAGAGTGCAAAGGTGAGATTTCCAGAAAAGAAAATAATATAAATTATGAGGATAAACAAATCCTTGATAAGAAGAAAACGATTGAAAATTCTAACAATGGGATTGAAAATCACAAAAGCAAGATTGAAGATTTAAACCAAAAAATAAAAGCGTCTAATATTGATATAAAAACCACTGATGAACAACTCGAAAAACAACGTGCCGAAAGGAAACGGATTACGGAGGATTTGACGGGCATCAACGAAAACGTAGACCAACAGATGAAACACAGAGAAGAGCTCAGAAAAGAGCTTGACGGTCTCAAAGATAAAGAAAATGAAATAATCCAAAAACGTGCACCGTTAGAGGCACAGTTAAAGATGTTGCAGGAAAAGATAGACGGTGCAAAGAAGAGTATCAACGATTATGACAAACTCAAACTTGAGTATGATGATAAAAAAGAGAGTCTGGAACTCCAGATTGAGCAATTGACTACAGAACAAAACGATTGCAAGATTATCCAACAAAACATAATGCATGATTATGACAAAGTTTGCAATGAGATATCTGATTTGGAATTTGATTTGACGGCTGCAAGAAACCAGCTTTATAAATTAGAGGCAAACAAAAACGCAAACGAGATGTCGAGCGGAAACAGGGCTGTCCAAATAGTAGAGAGAGCACACTTGAACGGCGTTCACGCACCTTTATATAAACTCGGGAATGTTGATAAAGAGTATGCGACGGCACTTGAGGTCGCGGTCGGCGGAAGAATGGCAAATATTGTCGTTGACGATCCCGATGTCGCAACTGACGTGTTTGAGATTGTAAAATCCGCACACGGCGGGCGTGTTACTTGTATTCCGTTGAACAAGATTGTTAAGGCGCCTTCGAGTTTGCCACTGCCGAGAGACAAGGGCATAATTGATTATGCGATTAACCTGATTGATTTTGACGATATTTATTTAGATGCGTTCTATTATGCTGTCGGAAACACATTGATTGTTGAAAATGATGCCGTTGCAAAACGATTAATCAGAAAATATCGTATGGTTACATTGGACGGTAACATTTACGAAAAAACAGGCGCTATGACAGGCGGCGGAAGAATACAGACAGGTTTGAAATTCTCTGTTAATGATGACAGCGAACTTGAAAAGTATAAACAACGTCTCAGCGATATGGAAGAAAAATATAACAGTGCAAAACGTAAAAAACAAGAGCTTGAAACTAAGAGAGAAAAGGTTAAAAACGATTATACAAACGCTATTACTGAATTAAGCAAGGCTAATATAGAGTTGAGTACATTAAACCGTAATTTCGAAAGTTCAAAGACAGGTTACACCCAAAACCAAGAATTTATAAAGTTGTCAGAGCCTGAAATAGGACGTATTACCAAAGAACTTGATAAAATTGAAACCGTAACGGTCAAAGTATACGATGATATGGCGGAGGTTAAGTCTAAGATTGCCGAGATTGAACAATTGTTAGATGACAGCGATTTGCAAAAACTCAAAGAAATGACTGCGGGCATTGATGAAGAAATTGACAGATTAGAAAATAACAGAAGAAATTATGAAGGTGAGATTAAAACCTTTGAACTCCAGATTAATTTCCATAATACCGGTATTGAAAACAACAAAGAAACTATCGCTAACTGTGAAAAAGATATCCAAGAGAGTGAAAAGAACAAAGTTTTGTTTGCAAAAGATATTGAGGGCTTGAAAACAAAACTTGAAGGTTTGGAAGAAAATCTTGCGGTTATCATTGAAAAATTGGGCTCGCTCACTAAAGAACGTGATGAGATTAATAACCAATTAGTAAGTTTGAAAACTGACAGAAACGTTAAGACAAGCGAGTTAGAGAGAATAACGGAACAGATAGAATCCTTTAAGGCTCGCAGACGTGAGATTGAGCCTGAATTAGAGATTGCAAGAAAAGACCTTGAAGATGCGGGAGTTGAGATAGCGAAACTTGAACCTGTAAAAATATCTATTGACGAATTGAATGCAAAAATACAGAGATTGTCTAAGAGAATGGATGATTTAGGTGCGGTCAATATGAACGCTATTGCGCAATATGATGAGGTTTCTACAAGAGAAAAAGAATTGAAAGATAAAATTGATACCTTGATAAAAGAACGTCAGGGAATCATAGACAGAATGAACGGTTATGAACAATTGAAGAAGGATGCGTTTATGACGACTTATAACAACATAAACTCGAACTTCAAAGAATTGTATCATACATTATCGGGCGGAGAAGGTACGTTGATATTGGAAAACGAATCTAATCCGTTCGTAGGCGGACTTGATATTGAGGCTAAACCGGGGGATAAACCGAAGGTTAAGTTGAAAGGTCTGTCAGGCGGTGAAAAATCGGTTGCAGCGTGTGCGCTTGTATTTGCAATACAAAAATACATGCCGGCTCCATTCTACGCACTTGATGAGGTCGACTCGGCACTTGATCCTATCAATATTGACAAACTCGCCAATATGATAAATGAACAGTCAAAAATGGTTCAGTTTGTGGTTGTTACACACAGAAAACCTATGATTGAAGTCTCTGACCGTTCAATCGGGGTAACCCAAAAAGAAAAGGGCAAATCACTGGTTTCGGGTGTCGCTCTGAACAAGGCAAAGGCTGCAGTATAATCGAAAGCACTTGCGAAACCTAACCCCTCTACCTTTGGGAGAGGAATAGAAAATCAAAATGAGTTTACGAATTTTAGATTTTCAGGGTGAGGGTTTGTCCTCCCAAATCTGGAAGTAGGGTGCGGTCACTACCGCACCGGCGAAACAAAAATAAAGGGGTAGATTTATAAAGTCAAAAGTGATACATTAAAATAGGGAAAGTTAATAAAGTAGGGCGCAATGTTTCGCCCCGATACAAAAATCAAATCAACAAACAACGAAACTAATCTTGGAAATTGGAGAAAAACAAAATATGTCATTAAACTATCTGGATATAGACGGAATAACTAAAAACGATAAAGGTGAATTTGACGGGATAGATGTACTTGTCGCAATGGCAAGACAAGGGAAGATTGATCCTTGGGCTGTAGATATTGTACAAGTTGCTGATATGTTCTCGGCACATCTGTTTAAATCAAAGGCTCAAAACTTGAGATATTCAAGCAGAGTTATCTTATACGCTGCAATCTTGCTCAAGATGAAAGCTGATATTTTGGACGGAAAAGATATTTCCGATATTATACCGTCTGACGCGCCGGAAGATGATATGTTTGATGACCAATTGCCTGATGATATGTATGCTGACTATGTTCCGACAAACAATGTCGCATCGTTTGAAGATGTTTTGCAGAGAAGAACATCTGTCAGATTGAACAGAAACAGAGTTGTTACATTGAGAGATTTGGTCAGACAGTTGGAGTTTTATGCAAAGCTTGATAAAAAGGTAGCGATTGAAAACTCCAAGAAACGTGCACAACAGGCAAGAAAGAGAAATGATATTTCTCATTTGACGGCGTCCGATATGGTAAATCTCGCACACGAAGAGGATTATAAACTTGGAGCATCTATTTTGAGAAACAATCTTGCCGAAATTTTGAACAGAGAAGATAAGATTGAATTGAACGAACTTACATTGCTCGGTATGGACAGAATAACGGCTTATTTATCCTTGTTATTCCTGGTTACCGAAGGTGATTATACCTTGAAACAAGACCATTTTTACGGTGATTTGTTCGTTGTTAAAAACACTCACCAAGACGAAGACGACGACAATGAGTCTGATGAAAAAGTTAACGATTTCATCGTAAGAGATGCTTTGACGGATGATGTTCACGCGGTTGTCGATAATGTCGTAAAAATCCGTGATGACGTAGAGATAAAGGAGCACAGTAATTAGTGGCGGAAAATAATAATGTCAGTTTAAAATCAAGAATAGAGGCTGTATTATTCACGACTGCAAGAGTCTTGCAAATAGCTGATATCGCGGATATCTTGGGTGTTGATGACCTTGATAAAGTTGAGGAGGCTATGCTTGAACTCATTATGGATTATGCCTCACGTGATACGGCACTTGAGATTGACGATGAAAACGGATATATTTTGCAGGTCAAAGAAGAACATATGGACATTGTGGAAAAGCTTTGCCCTGTAGAGCTTTCGAAGCCTGTATTAAAAACGTTGACCGTTATTGCTCTGAAAGGTCCTATCAGACAATCAGTTTTGAAACAATATCGTTCAAATGCATACGAACATGTTGCGGAACTTTTGGAAAAGGGACTTGTATCAAAGACAAGAGACAAAAACGGCAGATCGTTTAATATTGCAACTACTCCAAAATTTGATGAATATTTCAAACTCAAAGGTGACTTACGCTCACTAATGAAACAGGATTTGGAAACCTTGCTCAAGAACTCTACGACAGAAGACGAAGAGTAAGGAAAAGATACTAAGGCACTAGGGCTCTAAGGCACTAAGAATTTGAAAATGTAGGGTGCGTTCGCTAACGCACCGACAAAAAATTGATAAGCAAGTAGGTCGGCATTACTATGCCGACAGAAACTAAAAATATTGTTTTCAAGATATTGTCGGATTGGTAAATCCGACCTACAGCACGTAGGATAGACTTTAGTCTACCGTTATACACTTGAGATTTTATTTAACCACTAAGAATGATTTGAGTCTTCTGCCTGTGTCGTCGGATTTTATGCCGATTGATATGACGTGCAAATCATCTCTGAAATCTACGGAGGTTGAGCTACCGCCGTCAAATGCCATAGCTTTTTCAAGACCGTAATATTTGCACAGGTCGCGTGCCTCAAATATAGTCATAGGATGAGCCGTTGTGACTATAAATATATGTACGTTTCCGTCTTTTATCCCAATCAATGTTCTTGCACATTTATGCAAAACAGAGGCGGATTCTCTGACTACTCGTCCTTCTTCGTTTCTGACGATGAAAAATTCTTCTTCCAGTCTCAAATCAGGCAGCAGCATAGGTCCTGCCTGAGCGGAGCCTACAAGTTTACCGTCATAAGGTGCGTTGTGCGGTACGATATCGTAATGCAGTTTGTCATCCTTCATCATTACTCTGAACTCGGTTCTGTTCCCGACCTTGTCCCAGTTGTCCATAATGGTGGAGTTCATAACGAGGTTTTCATTCTCTATAGGACTTTCCAATAACATTCCGTCGTTATAGATAAATGATATTGTCTTTTGGTTTTTAGGATCAAAAAATCCCGCGTTTACCGTGAGGACGGCTCCAGTTTGTTTATGGATATCCGCGTTTGTCGTGAGCTTGTCTGTTGAGACGAACTCTATTTTCGTATTAGCGGGGATTACGAAATGATAAATCCCATTTTTGAAGTTATACTTTATTCCGCGGTTTTTATCCGCAGCAAAAACTGATGTTGCCATAATTAAACACATAATTAGTACCGTTAAAATTTTTCTTTTCATTACAGATCCTTTGATTTATAGAATGCCACAATACACCCGAAGAATGCGAGCGGCGGTGTGAGTGCCGTTATCAGAGGCGGCAGAATTTGTTTTTCCGCGAGCAGGTCGAAGAACGGCAGAGTAATATAATACAGGAATATTGCGCCTATTGCAATAGTAAACCCGATGAGTCTCTGTTCTCTCGGTTTGCTGAATCCGAGCAAACATCCCAATACCGCAAGTAATATACAAATGAACGGATGTAAAAATCTTTGATAATATTTATTCAACATCAAGTTGTAGGTTTCATCACTGTCAATGGATTTTAACAGTTTAATATACCTGTGCAGATTACCGTTTGTGAGTTCTCTGTCTTTCTTAGTCGAATAATTCATTATCGTAAAGATATCATCTGCAAGCGTTCCGCCCTCTAATATGTTCATCTCTTTTATATGGTCAATATCGTTGAATATTCCCTCCGATGAAATTCTGTATCTTGTGATATCATACAGTTCCCAACGGTTACGGAAAAATCTTCCGCTTTGTGCCACATAAATATTTTCTATCCCGTGTAAGTCCGAATATTGAGAATTTGCAAAATCAAGGACAATAACGTTTTTCATCCTGGTTCTGTCGTATTTGGAAATAATTATTGCAAGTGTAGGTTTTCCTGATTTATCTTTTTGTGTGTATATATACTGTGATGTCGGGTGTTTGTCGTTTATTCTGACTAACATATTGGAAGAATACGGCACCAATTTATCGATGGTTACAAAACACAATATTGAAACCAGTATACTCAAAAATATAACAGGTTTGATAATTCTTCCGAATGACAGCCCTACTGCCCTAAAGATTGTAAGCTCCGAGTCTTTACTCAGTTTATCAAATGTAAACAGAGAACCCAGCAACAGCCCTACAGGGAAAGCCTTACTCAATATTAGAGGAAGCTGACAGGTTAACACCATTATTGCCGTTTTGACTGTATATTCGCCCTCCAATGTTTTTTGAATGGTTTTCAAAAGCATTTCAGGCGCAATCCAAACAACCGTGAACAACAATATTGCAACTATTGTTGTCCAAAATACCTGTTTAAATATATATCTGTCATAAATGGTTATTCTTTTCATCTACAGTTGGAAATCCTTTCCGAGATAAAATTCTTTTGCGACAGGATCGTTTGCGACTTCTTCGCTCTTACCCTGAATTTTGATTTTTCCGTCAAATATGACGTAAGCTCTGTCCGTGATGGACAGGGTTGCCTTTGGGTTGTGGTCTGTGATTAAGACGCCCAAACCTTTTTCGGCTGATATTTTTCTGATGTTTTCTTTAATATCGCCTATCGCGATAGGGTCGATACCTGCAAAAGGTTCATCCAATAACATAAAATCAGGGCTTGCTGCAAGTGCTCTTGCAATTTCAACCCTTCTTCTTTCACCGCCTGACAGCGCGATGGATGGTGATTTCCTTAGTTTTTGAACACCGAACTCGGATAACAGCTCTTCAAGCTTCATTCTTTTTTCGTTCTCTGTCAGTTTGTCATTCATTTCAAGAACAAGTTTAATGTTATCTTCGACGTTCAGTCCTCTGAAAATAGAATTTTCCTGCGGCAGATATCCGATACCTGCTCTGGCACGTTCGTTCATAGGCCAAGTTGTGATATCCTGTCCGTCGATTAAGACTGTTCCGCGGTTAGGTTTAACCAACCCGACTACCATATAGAATGTGGTCGTTTTCCCCGCTCCGTTAGGCCCTAAAAGACAAACAACTTCGCCTTTATTGATGTAAAAAGAAACATCGTTTACGACACTTCTGTCCCCATATATTTTAACCAGATTTTTTGCATCTATTCTCATAAAACTACCTCTTGCTATTCTATATTATTATAAAGGAAAATAAAAATTTAGGTATAGTTTTTATAAAATTTTAAGCAAAAATGCAGGGGGAAATAATCGAGGCACTAAGATACTAAGGCACTAAGAGCCACTCCGTGGGCTATATTTTGTTGGTGCGGTGGTGTGAAGTGACCCCTACTTTTCAAAATTATTAATAACAAATTGCTGTTATTCCCCTCACTGCATTTGTAATTGTTTCGTTCCGAAACAAAACAACTGCTGTCTCTCCCACAGACGGGGGCGAGACAAAAGATTTTGCTTATGCAAAATCTTAACCGTTGCAAAAACAACGGTTTTACCCTCGCCACTTGGTGGGAGAGGGTGCCGAAGGCGGGTGAGGGGGTGACAGCACCAATAATATTTATTTGTGCTTAGTGCCTTTAAAAAACATGATTAAGCTTTTTTAAGACTGTTTTGTTAAATTTTCCATGTTTATGTTACTATTACACTAAAAGGAGAAATGAAATCATGAAAAATTACGAATTATTAGCAATTTTTAAACCAAATGCTGATGCTGAAGAAATAGATAAATTGATAGAAAAAGTATCATCAGATGCTGATACATTAGGCGGTAAGGCTGAATCTGTCGATAAAATCGGTCGTAAAAAATTGGCTTATGAAATCCAAGGTTTCAGAGACGGTTATTTTACATCAATGGTATTGGCATTGCCTGAAGAAAACGTTGCAGAGTTCAGACGTCAACTTCGTTTAAACGATTCAATTTTAAGAACTATGTTCGTTGAACAAAAAGAAAAAGCAGGAGTATAAAATGACTTTAGCAAAAGCTACCGTTACAGGTACCGTATATCGTGCACCGGAAACACGTTATACTCAAAATAACATTGCAGTTTCATCGTTTACGCTCAAAATGGATGAACGTGATGAAATCTTGGTTAGAGTTCTTGCAACCCGCAGAAATCTTTCTGATACGGTTACAAAAATTAAAACCGGAGACAGACTCTTAATCGACGGTAGATTACAAACTGCAACAACAAAGACACCTGAAGGAAATGAAAAGAGGTTCTTTGAGATTGATGCGAGTGATATAGAAATACTTTCTAATTCATCTGCATCAGGGAATCAGTCTTCCGAGTTCGGAGAACAGGAACAACCTAAAAAGGATGAAAAACTTGTAGAGTTTGGTCCTATGGATGCTCCGACGGATGAGAAGGAAGAATTGATTGATGAGGAAGAAATTCCGTTCTAAAAAAGTAAAAGTAGAAGAATAAAATAAGGCTAGAAAGGCGAATAAAGAAATGGCAAAACAAGATCAAACAAGAAGAAAACGTAAAGCTTGCATGTTTTGTGCCGATTACGTTGAAGAGATTGATTTTAAAGATGCATCTAAGTTAAAAAGATATTTAACAGAGGCAGGTAAAATCATTCCTAGACGCGTAACAGGCAACTGTGCAAAACATCAAAGAATGATTGCTAACGCAATTAAGAAAGCAAGAGAAGCAGCAATTATCGGATATACATTCGACTAATTGTAACGGTTTCTTATTTTGCTATACTGATAAAGGCGGGTAAAACCGCCTTTGTTATACTTATATTTGAGGGGATTTATTATTATGGAAAACGAAGCTATAAACCAAATAACTATCAGATCTGACAGAGATACGGATTATACTTTTCAATATAAAGGTGAAGACGTTACTTTGAAGGCAAGAGGTATTTTAAGCATTGCTGACGGGCTGGAACACGTTGTTCTTCCGACTGTTGCTATGAAAGTTATCAATAACCTTATTATTATCAAACAGGATGTAAAATAGTTTTGTTATAAGCACAAGATGTTATACTGAATTTAATTCAGTATTTCTAAGATTGCAATAGCCGGAAGAAGCTATTATTATTTACCCTCCCCATCTGTAAAGAGAATAGCTACGCCGTCAAAAAGTAGGGTGCGATGTTTCGCACCAATAAGAATTTATGTTTGTTGTTATTCCCCCCTCACTCGTTCGAAATTTCGCTCGGCAGAGTGCGGACTCCTAGTGCCCTAGTATCTTAGTACCTTTTATTAGCTGAACAGTTTAAATGTTCTTTCGACGTTGTCTTTTGCGACAGTTTGGAGAGTTTCCATTTCTTGTTTAATAGCATCTCTTTCGTTATCTAGGGCAGCAAGGTCATAGTCATATTTTCTGTCTTTCATATCGATACGTTTCATATCGGCTTCATATTGAGCTTCTGCTTTTCTTAATTTAGTTTCGTCTTGAACTTCCTGCAGGTTTGTATCGGTGGCAACACTGGTATCTGTTATTTCAAAGCCTTTATTCATATCAACAGTTGCAATTATTGCAAATCCGTTGTTTACCATATTTGTGAACCATCTTGAGTCGTCCAGAACTTTATCATCAACTTTAATTCCTCCGCCTGCATTGTTTAAGATATTGAACATATTTATATAATTATCCATTTCATCGGCAGGGATGTTAGGATAATTTGCAGGGTTAACATCAGAGGAGGTTGCAATCGTTTTAGTTTCAGGGATATTGTCGCCTGCGAATGCCGAGTAAGAATTATTTGTTGCGAAACGTGTTTGTTGAGTTAAATCATAGCCGTAATCGCTCATCGTAATATTTTCAACTCCGGCATTTGTTTGTAAGCCTGTTGCGATACAGTTATTAACCGTTCCAGTTGCTGCGTTTGTATATTCTGCTATAAATGTACCGCAGTAATTGTTATATTTCTGTATTCTTGAACCGTCAAAATCTTTCATTAATCCCGAACGGTTTGGAGTTATATTACCTTCTGCTATACAGTTTGTTATTTCAAACGAACCGTTGTTTACGGAACCTATAAAACCGCCCATAGTTCCGTATTCACCTGATACATTTCCTCTTGCAATACAGTTTGTAATTGTTTTGTTTCCGCCGTACATTCTGCCTGCAAAACCGCCTGCATATGTAATACCGTCCCATTCTGATTCCGGGGTTTTACCGTTGCCCGTACTTACAAAGTCGGAATAAACATCTACATCAACATCACAATTGGATATGTTGCAGCCGTTCACAATACTTCCGAAAGCTCCGCCAATGTTTCTTGTGCCGTGGAGTACCCCTTTTACGGAGCAATTGTCAACGGTGCTGTTTCTGAGACTTCCGCAGATACCGCCTGTTATTCTGTCGTTTCCGCTGGAAGGGTTCTTAATATTTACGTCTAATTCAATGTTTTTAAGCGTTGTACCGTTTTGCTTCTGAATAATCCGCTTGTTCCGCTTTTGATAGTGATAGTGTGTCCGTTGCCGTCAAAAGTTCCTGAGAAGTTTCTGATACCTTCCCAGTTGTCGAGTACTAAATCAGCGTCAAGTTTGAATTTGCCGTTGCTGCTCGATAATTGGCTTAATTGTTCTGCGGAAGTTATAGAGGTATAAGAAGACTTATCCTCATTTAAACTGTCAAGGGTTTTCAAAAAACCGTCAATGGTTTTATTTGAATTTTCATACGCACTTCTAATCTTATTCGGGACATATACTCTGCCTGATTCGGTGTCTCTCAATATATAAATGGAATTTGCTCTTGCTTGTGAATATATAAAGTTGTTGAAGGTAGTGTCTTTGAAAGTAACACTGCCGTCCGTATTCAAAATCTTGTGTTGGATTTTAGTCATTTCGAGCGCGTTTTCATAGTCCGCATAAACTTGTCTTGTTTCGTTTGCGAGCTGAAGTTTTTGTGCTTCAAGTTTTTGAGCACCATACTCTATTTGATGCATACGCCCTGTGAGCGACAGCAATCTTGCTTGTGATGACGATAATCCCATTTTGTCCTTGACCCGTTAATTATTTAGAAATTAAATATTAACTTCACTTGATATATATAACGGCACATTTCCCTAAAAACTTTAATTATGGCACTTTTAGCCCCGTAAACGGGTGAAATACAGTGATAGTAAAGATTTAGCCTGTAAAATTTTGAATAAGGTTGTATTATTTATGTCAACTTTTGTAAACAAACAGGCATGCTTTTATTAAAGCATGCCTGTTTAGTTATTGAGAATAATATTAACTTGCCAGTTTGTTTAATCTTTCGAGTTTTCTTTTCCTTTTTTCGTCTTTTTGGAAAATCATAATATATTCATGTTTGAAGTTGTTGAACCCGCCCATAAGAGCTCTGTATCTCCATAGCGGAGCGAGTTTACCTTTCGCGCGTTCGTTGCCTTGCATATCTTTTACGATTGTTGCTTTGTGGACGAAGCCGATTCTCTTCATCCTTTCTTGACATTCAAACCCGAGGGATACCAATTCGCCGTTCTTATATTCGTCTCCGATGATTAGCGCTGCAAATCGTTTGTCTTCCAAGAGGTCGTATCCGTTTTGTGCTACTTTTTGGAACTCATCATAGAATACTTCCGTAGAGGCACAATTGGATAAGTCTTCTTTTCTGTCGGAGAACTTGATAATATCATCATACGGTGGGTGCAGTATAAGTAATTGAGCCTTGTCCTGACGCATAATTTCGAGTCTTGCTTTTATCTTTTCTTTCGCAAGTTCGGTTGTAGAATCGGCACAAATAATGTTCACATCAGTGACCAATTGTTTAGGGGTGAATTTTTCGGAGACTTTTTCTGCCAATTCATCCTTGAGTTCTACGCCGATACAGCGTCTGCCCATATTAATGGCTTCAATGCCGGAGGTACCGGAACCAAAGAATAAATCCAGTACAACATCATTTTTCTTTGTATATCTCCAGTATAGCTGTTGAGCTATTTGAGGTATAAAATTGCCGTGATATTCGTTAGAGTGTCCGCCTTCTTTGAGTCTGTGCGGAAATTCCCATAAAGTATCAGTTTTTACAAAATCATAATCTTTCCAGGCGTTCAAGTTAATATCGTTGTATGCCGTGGTTTTCACCGCAGGTACGACATTCAAATCAGGTACCGACTGAACGGTTTTGGTGTTAGTTCTTCTAACCATTAATATTCTCCTTTTCCCAATGTACCAATTGTAAACAAATGTTACATTTTTTTTATCAAGGATTTGGAGTAATTGATTCAAATTTTATACACTATTTGAATGATTGTTTGTATTTTTCAGTTTCGTAATTATTTTATAGAAAATTAAGACACTAAGCTCCGCACAGAGTAGGGTGTTATGTTTCCACCACTAATAAAGTACCATAATATTTTTTAGATTCTTCGCACCTGCCTGCGTTGCATGTGCTCAGAATGACAGTATCGCGGGGATTTTCGGTATCTCAA
>DLEF01000005.1:46193-46346 GCA_002481545.1 Cyanobacteria bacterium UBA7753
TCATCCTGAGCAATAAACCGTATGGAGAAGCAGAGTAGGGTGCAATTTTTTGCACCAATAAAATAATTCCATAATATTTTTTTAGATTCTTCGCATCTGCCTGCGTTGCATGTGCTCAGAATGACAGTACCGCGGGGATTTTCGGTATCTCAA
>DLEF01000005.1:46384-64024 GCA_002481545.1 Cyanobacteria bacterium UBA7753
GTCATCCTGAGCAATAAACCGTACGGTGAGGGTTCAACTGTTCGGATATAAGCGAAGGATCCTCGGTATTGAGTGCAATTTTTGTACCAAAATCACATCTCTTTTATTTTCTCAACCATATCATCCAATATTTTCAAGGTATCTGGATTGGGCTGCTTTAATAACTCTGTGATATTTTCCTCAAAACTTTCGGGCAAAATTTTGCAGTTATCTTTTGCATATTTGATTAACCGTTTTTCTCCTGGGTGCAAAAGCTCGTTTTTTGCAAACAGTACATCAAAATAACTCGCAAGAAACGCCGCTATTCTATGATTGACGCTCACAACATCATTTCGTTTTATCGCCTTTTCTATCTGGTCATAGTATGACGAGAACGGCTTATCTTTCATGAGGTTCATATTTCTTGTTATAATGTTTTGCTTGAGTTCTTGAGGGTATTCCGTTTTAATGCTCTCTTGCAAATTCTTTAGCCAATTATCCGTATCATAAATTATTTCAAAATTATTCAACGTGAACAAAAATGCCGTTGTGTAGCCGTTAGACGGATAATGCTTTTGCCAAACGTTCTTTACAACGCTTTCAAACCAATCTGTGCTCCAATACATAACATCGAGTTGTTTGTTCATTTTATCAACCCAAAACTCATCCCCTGCACCGAAGTATTCTCCGCCGACCTCTGACTTTGAAGAATATTGATTGACGATGTATTCACGTGATTTTACGTCTATGTCTCTGTCAACAAAAATATAGACATCAATGTCGGACATATCATCATATCTTTTTGTTTTTTGTTCGCCTCTTGTTGAACCGCCAATCGCAACAGCTCTTACCTGTTCAAAATGTTGGAATTTATTTAAAATTTCGCTTAAAACATTGTCCATAAATATTTCCTTATATATTTAATTTCTTAACCATATATGGATAAATGCAGGTTACAAATGCCCCTGATATAAAGAATATTATAAACCTTGAATAAATATGGTGCATCATAGGGAGTAGTCCCCACAATAGCAGTGCCAAGCCAAGGAGCCCGAGCGCATATCTGATTACCTTTTTGGGGATTGTTCCGACTGTCGGGTTAAAATCGATATATCTGTTTTCAATGAACCAACCTATAAAACTCCCGAACAAGAACCCTGATTTTGATATACTGTTAATTTTTATATAGTCGGGGCTGTAGAGGATTTTGCCGAACAGGTAATGAACGGGATAATATTTTATATTCAAATAAATGAGTGTTGCAATTGTCACAAAAAACACAATCCCTACAATGTATAAATCGTGGTTTTTCCCTGATTTTGAATAATCAATCGCGACTTTCGCAAGATAAAGTACCACGATTGAGATTAAGAATGATACTATGACATCTTGCGGAGTGTGTACACCCAAATAGTTACGGGAGAACATAACGGCAAGGATGATAAATATACTTAAATATCTTAGAAGTTTGTTGTTCCAGTATGCGTAAGCAAGCCCGCCCCAAGTTGTGGCTGCACCTGCCGTATGTCCGCTCGGGAATGAATATCCCGTCGCTGCGGGTATTGCTTGAGGCAGAGGATGTATTCTGCTATCCAATATCCACGGTCTGTATATGCAGGCAGTTACCTTGGCTAAAGTGTTTACAACGTATCCGAAAAGGTAACTCCACAGAATATACACTCCGATTTTTTTGTTTATAACCCAATATAGTAAACAAATTATCAGTATTGGGATGAGTTCTTCTCCGAACATTGTTACATTTAAGAAAAAGTGGTCAAATATATGGTGCGAAACATCTCTAAAGTTCTGTAAAAACACCAAATAATCCATTTGCCATGCCAGCCAGCCACATAATTGCATAATACATTCTTCCTTCCTGCTCTGTTATTACGGTATACATAGCGAGAACTGTCATCCTGAATTAACCATTGCCCTGAACTTGTTTCAGGGTCGTTTCAGGATCTTATACAAAAATAAAACAGATGCTGAAATAAATTCAGCATGACACTTTCGTGTTATTTTCCGTAACTATGTATTCATTATACCAAATTATCCTAATAAAGATAAATCCTCACTTAATATTTTGTTATAAATTCGTGACATGGAATTATATTTAGTATTAAAATATATATGCAAATCAATTTGAATTTTTTTGAAAGGAATAAAGATAATGGTAATGGAAATGACATACTCGTCTTTGGAAAGAGCGGTCAGCCCGACTCATGATATAAAACTGTTCGCAGGACGTTCAAACCCTAAATTAGCGCAAGAGATTGCGGATCAATTGGGTACAACGGTCGGACCGATGGTTGTTAAAAATTTCGCTGACGGTGAAATATACGTTCAGGTAAAAGAGAGTGTCAGAGGGGATGACGTTTTCATTATCCAACCTTTGTGCAACCCTGTTAATGAAAACTTGGTTGAACTTTTGATTATTATAGACGCATTCAAAAGAGCGAGCGCAAAGAGCATTACAACAGTTATTCCTTATTACGGATATGCCCGTCAGGACAGAAAAACATCCGGTCGTGAAGCTATCACCGCAAAATTAGTTGCCGATTTGCTGACAACCGCAGGAACGGACAGAGTCCTTGCAATGGATTTACATACAGGTCAAATCCAAGGGTTCTTTAATATCCTTGTTGACCATATTTATGCAACCCCTATCTTGGTTGATTATATTAAAGGTTTGAATATTCCTTCCGAAAATATGGTTGCAGTCAGCCCTGATACAGGCGGTGTACAGAGAACAAGAGTTTTTGCAAAGAGATTGGGATGTCCTCTTGCAATCATTGATAAACGTCGTGACAAACATAACGAAGCTATCGCAGCTCACATCATCGGGGATGTAGAAGGCAAAGTTTGCTTTATGTTTGATGATATTATTGATACTGCAGGTACTATCACAGAGGCTGCTAAGTTGTTAAAGGCAAACGGTGCTAAATCAATCTATGTTGCCGCAACGCATGCCGTATTTTCAGGTCCTGCATTAGAAAGAATTAAAAATGCCCCTATAGAAGAATGTATTGTTACTAATACCATTCCGTGGGAAGAAGATAAGTTACCTTCAAACGTTAAACAATTGTCGGTTGCACCTCTTCTTGCACAGGCTATTTCAAGAATACACGATGACGAATCAGTAAGTTCTTTATTCGGTTTTGAAAAAGAAATGCAGGTTTAGTTTACAATAATATACAAAAGCGCAAATTTTTCTTAGTTTATGCTTTATATAACTGTGAAGTTATAAAAGTTAGGGAAAATATATGGTTAGCGGTGTATCCTCCAATAACAGCAGAACAAGAAATCTCGCGGCAGCAGGCGCAGGAATAGCTGTCGGAACAGCGTTACCGGCTTTGACTGTTGTTGATTCTATCAGAACGTCGAGCCCGCAAGAATTGGGTGACAGTCTAAAGTTCATGAAAAAGTTGATGCCTGCAACCGATACTTTTGAGAATGTAAAGGCTAATGCCGAAAAAGTACTTGAGGAATCAGGGCTAAAGGCTAAAGGCGTAAAAGCAACTTTTATAACTAACACGGAAGAGAGCTTGTCTCACTTAAAAGATATTTGTACACAGGAAGCAGGCGTAAAAAATTCATTCCAAAGAAAATTAGGGAAAAATTATTTCAATATTTTTAAAGAAGGTGCAAACGCAGCATTCTTCCCTAAAGCCAATGAATGTGTAGTACATTCTGAAAACTTATATGACAGTATTTTCCATGAGCTCGGGCATGCAATGAACAAAAATGGCAATGTTTTCACAAAAGCATTGCAAAATGCAAGAGTACTTACCCCGTTCGGGGCATCTATCGTGGCTCCGATTGCGCTCGGTTTCGGAATATTCCATAAAGTAGATAAAACCAAACCTAACGAGGAAAAGGGTGCTTGGGAAAAAACAAAAGATTTTATCGCTAACCATGCGGCAGGCCTTACGGCATTGAGTTATGTACCTATGTTAGCAGAGGAAGGATTGGCAAGTATAAGAGGGTTAAAGGCTGTAAAACCTCATGTTTCAAAAGAAATATTCGGTAATTTGGCAAAAAATTACGCAAAAGCGTGGGGAACATACGGCGCATTGGCAGCCGCTGTTACGGGTGGTGTAGCAGGCGGTATTGCACTTGCAAAACATATCAGAAAAGACCACCAACCGAAAGCAGAGAAAGCTTAGATTATTATTCCATAATAATAAAAATTTTAAAAAGCCCGTCAAATCGGGCTTTCAATGTTTATTGTTAAGAAATGTAACAAAATAAACAAGTCGTGAAATCGGAACTTTTATATATACTTTATATATATGTAAGCGATAACGAGAGAGCAAAAAACAAAAGCTTACAAACAAACCTTTCAAAAAGATACACAAATTTATTTTAACCTATATACCCTAATTCCCTTCCTAATTCTAGATTTAGCCTTCCTTGCGAAAGGCTTTTTTTTTGCCTTTATTTAGGCATTATGCATATGGGAAGAAGTATAGTTTGAGCGAACGGGTGTTTTCGTACAATATGGTAAAATTATAGGTACCACGTGAAAAAATTGTAATGATAAATATTTATCTATCGTTGCTCCCCACCTGAAAAACTAATTACTTTGTCACAAGTTTTTCTTCCTCCTCGACTTGGGGAGGAAGTAGCTCTTATGTTTCACGATAGTGGAATATTAGAGCTACAGGTGGGGAGTAACAATTAAAAACAGATTGTTTGCAGTTAGGATTGACCAATCCGACAGAGAATTTTGAATGGTGCCTACATCGGAGATGAGCAAGCAAGGCAGACAATGTTTTGGATATCGGATTTCTTTAATTCTTTAATCATAGACATAAATGTAGCCCCCGAGGTGCAAATATCGTCCATTAGCAAAACCGGTTTGCCCGTATCAGCGGATTTGTTCACACGAAAGGCGTTCTCAAGATTTTTGAGTTTCTCCGCCCTTGATAACTTATATTGAGGTTTTGTGTTCTTTATCCTCTCTATTAAATCCGTATTCAGGCTGTAACCTGACAGGTTGCAAAACTCTTTTGCTACAAGTTCCATATGGTTATAGCCACGCTTTTTTAATCTGGATTTATGCAGAGGCACGGGCACAACCTGAAAATCATTCCCTAATCCGTATTGCTCAACAGCTTGAGAAAAATAATTCCACATAAATTTTGCCATATAAAAAGCGAGTTCTTTTTGCTTGTGATACTTCAATCCTCGTATGAGTTTTTGGATGTTTTTTTCGTACACGCCCGCCGAGAATACTTTTATGCCTAAGAGTTCTCTGTTTATGCAAACGTCGGAAAAGCACATTTCATCGTAACATTTAGAGCACATTTTTGCGCAATTTCTGCTTGAACCGCAAAAATAGCACTTCTTTTTATAGATATAATCGAGTAACTTATCAATAAAACTCTTAATCTTTTCCGTATCCATACATATAATTTAATACGCAAAACCTTGTAATACAAGCGATTATTAAGCTTTTTTGTATCTTATTGATGATATTAAAGAGGCAATAATAAATCCGACTCCCGTCAGCCCTGTTACGAGTTCGGGGACGTGGGCTATTGTAGAGATAAACATAAGTATTGCAAGAGCTCCGATTGCCCAGTGTGCGCCGTGCTCAAGGTAAATAAACTGGTCGAGTGTCCCTTCTTCAACAAACATCAACGTCAGAGAACGGACGAACATTGCACCTATCGCAAGCCCTATCGTTATGATTATAATATCGTGGCTCAATGCGAACGCTCCCAAAACTCCGTCCAGTGAAAATGATGCGTCAATCAATTCCAAATACAGAAAACTGATAAGCCCCGAACACTGCAGGAATTTGCTTTTGTGCACGTGTTCTTCGTGTTGGTAATCTTCGTATTTATGTTCAAGTTCTTCTAATTTTCTTGAGACGGAATCAATCGCAAGATATGTAACAATCCCCGCGATACCTGATATTGTTACGCTCATATGCAGCGGAGCAGGCTGAACCATTTGGACAGCATCCAAAACCGCAAGTGTAATCAAGGTATCCAATATTTTTGACTCAGGTGCTTTTTTCAAGAATCTTTCAACGGGCTTAATCCAATCGACTTCTTTTTTAGGGTTAAGAAAGAACCCGAGAAACAGCATAAGCAGGAATGTTCCGCCGAAGGTTACAATGGTTGCGTGAGTCTGTTGCAGATAGTATGCATAAAGGTGTGAATTGTGAAGTGCAACATCAAGAACTTTAAGAATGTTCAGTTTTGCAAAGATAGATACAACGAGGAGCGGAAACAGAAATCTCATCCCGAAAACCGCTATAGCAATACCCCATGTTATAAAGCGGTGACGCCATTTTTCTGACATCTTCTTTAACTTGGTTGCGTTAACAACTGCGTTATCAAAGGATAAACTGATTTCCAATATTCCGAGCACGAGCGCGATAAATACGCAGATGGCACCGCTCCCTTTGAGTACGTGCTCACCCCAAAGGTACGCAAGAATAACCCCTATTGCAGTTACAAAATACGATTCATAAAAATACTTGTGCATATAACGATTTTATCATAAATCTTGTACCTGTCTATAAATATATATTAAAACCTTAGTTAATTAAAAAATTAATTTTTGTCATGTAATTAGACATAAATTTGTTACTCCCCACCTGTGCTTGTACGGCTCATGTTTTCGCCTACAATCACTGTCCTCACCCAAGTCGGGGAGGATGCCGCTCCGCGGAGTCAAAAATTGCGCATTGCCATATTGTGTTTGAAATGTTAATTTTTTGTTTATTTTTTAAGGTTTTATAAAAAAGTGGTGTTTAATGATAATGTAGATAGTAAATAAGTAAAAAATAATATAAAGGAGATTTTAATTATGGCTAAAACAATTGGTATTGATTTAGGTACGACAAACTCGGTAGTAGCCGTAATGGAAGGTGGTAAACCGACCGTTATCGCAAACTCCGAAGGTATGAGAACAACCCCTTCAATCGTAGGGTTCTCAAAAACAGGTGAAAGATTGGTAGGTCAATTGGCTAAACGTCAGGCTATTTTGAACCCTGATAAGACAATCGCTTCTATCAAGAGACACATGGGTGAGGATTACAAAGTAAACATCGACGGAAAGGATTACACTCCGCAAGAAATTTCAGCAATGATTTTGAGAAAATTGGCTGATGATGCAAGTGCTTATTTGGGAGAAAAAGTTACTTCCGCAGTTATCACTGTTCCTGCTTACTTTAACGATGCTCAAAGACAAGCAACCAAGGATGCAGGTAAGATAGCAGGCTTGGATGTACTTCGTATCGTTAACGAACCTACGGCAGCTGCATTGGCTTACGGACTTGAAAAAGATAAATCCGAAAAAGTCCTTGTATTCGACTTGGGTGGTGGTACATTCGATGTATCAATCCTTGAAATAGGTGATGGTGTTCACGAAGTTTTATCAACATCAGGTGATACTCACTTGGGTGGTGATGATTTCGATAAGAAAATCATGGATTGGATTTGCTCAGAGTTCAAGAAAGCAGAAGGCATTGATTTATCAGGTGATAAACAAGCTATGCAACGTATTAAAGAAGCTGCTGAAAAAGCTAAATGCGAATTGTCATCAGTTGTTGAAACAAACATCAACTTACCGTTCATCACTGCTGATGCTAACGGACCTAAACACTTAGACTTGAACTTAACAAGAGCTCAATTTGAAGAACTTTCATTCGACTTATTGGAAAGATGTAAGAAACCTGTTGAACAAGCATTGTCTGATGCGGGCTTAACAAAGAATGATATCGATGAAGTCGTATTGGTTGGTGGTTCTACTCGTATCCCTGCAGTTCAAAAACTTGTTAAGGAATACACAGGTAAGGAACCTAACCAAACAGTAAACCCTGATGAAGTTGTTGCGGTTGGTGCTGCAATTCAGGCAGGTGTTCTGGCAGGTGAAGTTAAAGATATCGTATTGTTGGATGTAACTCCGTTGACATTGGGTATCGAAACAATGGGCGGTGTTATGACGGCACTTGTTCCTCGTAACACAACAATCCCTGTTTCTAAATCTCAGGTATTCTCAACGGCTGAAAACAACCAGACGGCAGTTGATATTAACGTACTCCAAGGTGAAAGACCAATGGCTAAAGATAACAAGTCTTTAGGTATGTTTAGACTTGAAGGTATCGCTCCTGCAATGCGTGGTGTTCCGCAAATTGAAGTAACGTTTGATATCGATGCTAACGGTATCGTTAACGTATCCGCTAAGGATAAAGCTACTAACAAAGAACAAAAAATCACCATCACTAATTCGTCTAACTTATCCGAAGATGATATCAACAAGATGGTCAAAGAGGCTGAGGCTAACGCTGCTGAAGATAAGAAGAAAAAAGAAGGCGCTGAAATCAAGAACAACGCTAACTCATTGATTACTTCCGCAGAAAGATTAACCAAAGACTTTGAAGGTAAGATTGCCGAAGATGATGCTAAGAAATTAGGCGAACAAAAAGATGCTTTGAAGAAAGCTTTGGATGAAAACAAAGAAACCGAAGAAATCAAGAAATTATCTGAAGAATTACAACAAACAATGTTCGGTATTTCTCAAAAAGCTTACGAAGCAGCGTCTAAGGATGGCGGAACAGCTAAGACAGAATCTTCAGAGAAGTCTGACTCTTCTAAGAAAGACGACAACAACGACGATGATGTCATAGATGCTGAATATGTAAAAGAATAATTGAATAAATTGTTTAGCATAATTATAAAGAGACCGGCTCTCAATTGAGTCGGTCTTTTTTGTTGTTTAAACACAAACCGCCCGCGTAGCGGGTAAGTCTCGCCCCCGCTTGCGGGAGAGACCGCAGCTGTTGTAAACGAGCTGTTACAGATGCGAGTGAGGGGGAGTCACTAGGTGTTCTGTCATACTGCAATCGAATTTCTAACTGAAATCCTTCGCTGTGCTTTGATAATTCTATGAATTGGAAGTTGCTTAATCTACATTACTTCTTTAACTTTATTCAAAACATCTTCGACTGTTATGCTTTCAATACATGGGGCATAAAGTTCACCATGTTTTGTGTATTTGCATTTCTTTTTCCAGCAGTATTTGCATTCGGTTTTCGGTTCTACTACATACCCGTTTTTGCCGTACGGCTTGATTTTATCGGGTGAAGTGGAGCCAAGTATTGCAATCGTTTTTACTCCGTATGCTGTCGCAATATGAGCAGGTCCCGAATCTCCCGAGATAACAAGGTCTGCTTGTGATAAGACTGCACAACTACCGTCTAAATCGTATTGTCCCGAAAGTATAACCACTCCATCCTGTTCCAATTGGGTGTGGGCTTTTATTTCGCTCGCACTTCCAAGCACAAAAATTGTTCCGCCGTAAGTTGCATGCAATTCTTTTGCCAATTCTTTCCATTTATCTATATTCCAAACTCGACCTTCCCTGATTTGATGTTCGGATTTTCCCGGTGAGAACATTATGTATGGTCTCGGATATTCGGACAGTTGTTTTTTTATGAGTGTTTCAGTCTCTTTATTATTGTTTAAAACAAGGTGGTCGGGCAGTTCCAAATCAGGCATGAGCCTTTTTGCTGAATAAAAATATTCCTCTACCCAGCTTTTATTTTTATAAGCGTGTCTAAATCCTATTTTTTTAGGCAAAGCCCCTATTGCGAGTAATATTAGTCTGGTCGTGCAGCTGAGAGGCATAATAATATCGTAATGTTCTTTTCTTAAATCGGACATTAGCTCTAAAAATGACTGGTTTCCGTTCTTTTCATATGTATATACTTTATCCACCGTAGAATTGTTAATGAGAAGCGGAGCAATATAAGGTCTTGTGATGTAATGAACCTCCCAATCGGGATGTTTTGCTTTTATTGCGGCTGTGATTATTGTTGTATGAACAACATCTCCAATTGCGCCCGGTTTCATCAAAAGTATTTTCATATTCCCTCTTTGTTTTATTTTATTATAATAACACAAATTATAATAAGGTGATAAATTTACCCTCTAAACCCTTTATGATAGAATAAAATCAGAGGTATTTTTTATGGACACAAACCGATTATATGAACTGGCAGAAAAAGCAGACAAGCTGTTGCAAATGGAAGCTGACGAAAATAATAAAAAAGAGTTGGAAGTAATTATTAAGGAATTAGCCCCTATAATAAAAGAGATAAAACAGGGCAGTATCGGGATGGCGCAGATAGATCCTATTGTCGGGGATATAGAATATAACGCTTTAAAGGTTATGAAATATATTTCTTTTGCGCAGAAAATCGGGCTTGATGCAGTCGTTTTCCCTGAACTCATCCTTATGGGATATCCGATAGAAGACACTATCGACAGACATCCGATAATTGTTGAAGAAAACATAAAATGGTTGAAAGAGATTGCAAAGCTGACTACTTCAATCACTGCTATTGTTGGGTTTGTAGAGCCGAGAAAATACGATAACAGTACAGGCAAAAAATATTATAATTCACTTGCAATTCTGACGGATGGGAAAATACAAGGAATTGTCAGAAAATCCCTCCTCCCTACATATTCGGAGTTTAACGACTACAGATATATAGAGCCGTCTCCTGTTGTGGGCTTTCAGCCTGCAGAGACATTGACACTCTTTGATGAAAATAATGTCAGAGACTGTCAGAAAACGAATTTAATTAATAATATAAGATATGGGATATCAATATGCGAGGATTGTTGGAATAACAAAAATTTCTTCAATACAACTTTGTATGACAAAGATCCTATTGATGAACTCGCAGAAGAACATCCCGATATATTCATAAACTGTTCGGCGTCTCCGACGAGAGCAAAGAAAGAGCAGTTAAAACACAATATGTTGTCATTTATTGCTAAGTTTTATAAAACGCCTATAGTATATGTAAATCAGGTTGGCGCGGTTGATAACAGCTCTTTTGACGGCTCAAGCAGAGTATTTGACAAAAACGGAAAATTGCTTGCAAGAGCGAAATCTTTTGAGGAACAGTTCCTCATTGTAAACCCGCTAAAGGGTATCGGAAAAGTTTATCCGCTCACGAAAGGCTTGGAACAATCCCTTACCGAGGAAAAGAAGTTTACGCTTGATTATGAAAACGATTTAGCCCGTACTTATAAAACGATTATCCAAGGTATAAGGGATTATTTCTATAAAAACGGACTTGAAAGAGCTTGTTTGGGTTTGTCGGGCGGTCTGGATTCTACCGTTTGTGCGGTATTGGTAGCGGATGCTATCGGCAAAGAAAATGTTTTTGGCGTCAGTATGCCGTCAAAGATAACGAGTAAAGAGAGTAAGAGTGACGCAAGAGAGCTTGCGGAAAATCTTGGTATAAACTTTACCGAAGTTTCTATAAAACCTATGGTTGATACCTGCAATGATGTATTTGCGGGACTATTCAAAGATGTTGAGGATAAATGGAGTTGTCGATATAAAAAATCCTTCACTCAAGATAACATACAGGCGCGCTCAAGAGCGATGTATCTTTGGGGTATCAGTAACGAGTTTGCAAAATGTATACCTATTGCAACTTCCGACAAGTCAGAATTATATATGGGATATGCAACCATAAACGGCGATATGTCCGGCGGGTTTGCTCCGATTGCGGATGTGCCGAAAACGAAGTTATTTGCGTTTGCCAGATGGATGAATGCAAACAGAGAAAAGAAAAATTGCATTCCGGAGGCGATTATTCTCAAGCGTCCGGGGGCAGAGCTTGCAATAGATGAGAAAACAGGTAAACCTCTCATTGCGGAAGATGCGCTTATGCCTTACGAATTTTTGGATGAGGTCATTTGGAGAATAGAGAACAGGCATGAATATTATCAGGATATGATTGATTCTCCGTTCTTGTATGAAAAAACACACAAGGTTACGAAAGAAGAAAAACAGGGTTGGTTGGATAAATTCTACAGACGTATGTCCACTTCACTTTACAAATGGTCAATTTTACCGCCTTCCGTAATCGTTGAGGCTCGTTCAATTAATAAATACGATTACAAACAGCCTATAACATCGTCTCATATAAATTACAAAGGCGTTGACAAAGCCGACATCAAAGAAAAATTGGAAACTGTTCTTGTGTAAATATAATGATATATAATAGTCATATATTTTAACAGAAAGTGCGTTATACACTTGACAAAATGTGGAACATAGTAAATAATAAAAATACAGGGTGGTGGTTGTCAACCCACCGGATACCCTCAGAGATTGGCGACTCTTATCTTCTATGGTGAGAGTCGTTTAATATGCATAAAATCATGAAGATTAATAACAAATTAATATCAAGATTTGTCATAATTGACCTCCTTTCTTCGGAACTGTCAACCGAGATTGTCACATAATGTGGTGTTGCAGTTCGTTGAAAAGAGTATCCTTTACCCTGTGTTTATATCTTAACATATTTTCAAAAAATTGTCTAACAAAATATCTTTGTAAAAAGGTATATATTTTATATTCTTGCAAAGAAAAAAAAGATAAAGTATAATATTAGAGTTATTTAAAAGTGAAGGATTGTAAAAACCACGCTAAAAACCAATAAAATAAGGTGTTATGTTTGCACCGTGAGATTAATAAGAGGTATGAACAAATGAGAGAATTATTCAACGATTATGTAAACTCAATGACAACATATATTATGTTCAAGATTAAGGCTGCAGCGAACAAGTTGAGACCTGAACTTGAGGCAAAAGGCAGAGCTCCGATATTTTTATCAATGGGCGCACCTACGGCTAATCCGCCAAAAGCATTGTTGGATAAACTCAAAGAGGCTCTTGATACAGACGGTATTCATACTTATTCAACTCCGAGAGGGGAAAAGTTCTTCCTTGAGGCAATAGCTCAATATATGAAACGCCGTTTCGGTGTAGAGTTGGATGCGACAAAAGAAATTGCATCTTTGATTGGTTCAAAAGAAGGCTTGGCAAACTTTTTAAGAGCTTTGATTAATCCTACAACAGAGGATTCCGAAAAAGAAGTTGTATTTGTACCTGATCCGGGGTATGCGTCTTACAGTCAAATGGTAGAGATTGCGGGCGGAAAAACATTCTCTGTTCCGTTGACTGCTGAAAACAATTACATGCCTGACCTCAATGAGGTTTGGGAGGATTACTTAAATAAAGACGGAAACCCTAACAAGGTAAAAGCGGTTATTATCAATTACCCTAACAACCCGTTGGGTGCTACCGCAACAAGAGATTACTACAAACACGTTATAAGTTTCTGTAAAAAACATCATTTAGTTTTGATGTCTGATGCGGCTTATGCGGATTTATATTTTGATGAAAACGAAAGACCTTTCAGTATACTGGAATTTGAAGGGGCAAAAGATATTGCTGTTGAATTTTTCAGTTTTTCAAAACCGTATGCAATGACGGGTGCCAGATTGGGTTGGATTTGCGGTAACAAAGATGCGATTGATGAACTTTGCGTCCTTAAATCAACTATCGATAACGGTATCTACAAACCTTTGCAGGTAGCCTGCGCATATATTTTGAATGCTCCCGAAGGTGATGAGTATACGGTTGAGGCTAATAAAGAATTAAAACGTAAACAGGATATCTTTGTAGAAGGTATAAAAGAATTGGGCTGGCCTGATTTTTATGTACCGAATGCAACCTTCTATCTTTGGATGCCTATTCCTCCGAGATATAAATCATCAAAAGAATTTACTGATGATTTGATGAAAAAATCAGGCATTATCGCTGTCCCGGGGCACGCTTACGGAACATACGGCGAAGGATTTTTCAGAGTATCAATTGTTTGCTCGGAAGAAAAAATAAGAGAATGCATCTCAAGAATGAAAGAAGACGGATTTTATTATAATTCGTAATTAGTAATGCGTAATGCGTAATTAGAGTTTTGTCTTAATAAAGTAGGGTGCGATGTTTCGCATCGTTACTCAAATTTATGTATTTTATATGATTTGTTGAAAATGTAGTGTGCGGTTACTGCAACAAGAAACAAATTCAGTCTGTTCTTTACATTCTTTACAATATTACCGTCTATGTTTGATTATTTCATGTTTTTATAGTATATTTTGGCTATATGAACATTATTATTTATGGCGCAACGGAGCTGGGCTGCCTTATCGCAACAGAGTTCTTTGAAGACCACGACATTACTGTAATAGATAAAGAAGAAAAATTTACGGGTAACTTCAACAAACTGGATATCGGTTTTGTTGTCGGGAACGCTACCGATGTTGACGTGTTGAAGAAAGCTAACATCAAAGATGCGGATTTGTTTCTGGCATGTTCCAATGTGGATGAATTGAACATTATTGCCTGCCTTACGGCAAAGCGTTTGTCGGGAGTCAGAACTGTTTGTTTCGTAGAAAAAGAAGAATACAGAACCTCTTTAGGCTTGAGCAAAGACAGCGATTTTACATCTGATTTATATATCGATGAAATTGTTTGGCCGGAGGAGCTCTTAACAAAAGATATATTTAGAATAATTACCGTGTCGGAAGCATTGGATGTTGAGAACTTTGCAAACGGAAGAGCAAGACTTTTGGAATATAAGATAAAAGAAAACTCCGTGCTTGTAGATAAAAAAGTAAAAGATTGCGAGTTCCCGAAAGATACATTGATTGTTGGTATATCAAAAGACAGCGATTTAACTATACCTAACGGTGACACTACTTTTACGGCGGGTGACAAGGCTATATTTATGGGGCTATCACGTTCTTTGGATAAGCTTGCGGGAAGATTTTTCCATGAAAAGGGTGTTTCAAAGAAGGTAACCATAATCGGTGGCGGAAATGTCGGCGGTATGCTTGCGGATTTACTTGAAGACGCGAAAATCAAGGTTAAAATAATTGAAAGAAATCCGAAACGTTGTGAAGAGCTATCTCAATCGTTATCGAACTCACTCGTTTTGTGCGGTGACGGGACGGACTTGAACCTTTTGCACGAAGAAGATATTGCGCACAGTGATGTTGTTGTGAGTGTGACTAATAACGATGAAAAAAATCTTTTGTGTTCATTGCTTGCAAAACAGCTCGGGGTAAAACGTGTTATCTCAAGGGTTGAGAAAAACGCGAATGTTCAGCTTTTTGAGAAAGTCGGGATTGATATCGCTTTGTCTGATAAGACGGCAGCTTTGAACGAAGTTAAAAACAATATTTCGGGTGGAAAAGCCGATATTCTTGCGACGGTTGAACAGGGCAAAGGTGAGATTATAGAAATAAAAGTTAATGATGATAAGTTTGATAACAAAAAAGTTATGGACTTTCACATGCCTGTTAAAACAGTTATCAGCGTGGTACAGAGACGGAACAAAATCATTATTCCTAAAGGTGATACCGTGATACAGAAGGGTGACAACCTGATAATCTTTACCATGAGTGAAAACGCACCGACAATCAAATCATTTTTTAATGCGGTATAATATTATACATAGGATGGCAGAATGAGAAAGAACTATTTATTATACGCATTCAATATGAACTTGAGATGTATTTCCGTTGCGGTTTTGATACCGATAGCGGTTGCGCTGTATTATAAACAGTATTCCTCAATTATGCCGTTTGTGATAACGTCTGTTATCGCGCTTGTTTTGAGTATTATTTGTAAGATTTTTGAGTACCCTAAGCTTGAAAACTTGAACGATATAAAAAAGAGCGAATGTCTTTTTATATTATCTATGACGTGGATAATTACGGGGATTTTGTTCGGGGTTCCGTATTTGTTTTTCGGGATTCCGCCGATTGACGCTTTGTTCGAGTCCGTGTCGGGGATTACGACCACGGGGGCATCGATTAATGCCAATATGGAATATCCGATGGCTGTATTGTTCTGGCGGTCGTTCACACAGTGGCTCGGAGGTATGGGAATAATCGTCCTGTTTATTGCGGTCTTGCCACAGTTTGTGGTTGCGGGGCGTCAGATGTTCTTCGCCGAATCTCCCGGACCTACGGAGGAAAAATTCACTCCGAGAGTTAGAAGTACCGCGTCGGCACTTTGGAAAGTATATGCGGTTTTGACTTTTGTTGAAATAATTTTACTTAAACTTGCGGGAATGCCGATGTTCGATTCTGTTTGTAACAGTTTATCAACGCTTTCCGCGGGCGGTTTCTGTCCGAACGGGGAAAGTATTATGGGATATAATTCCCTTGTTATAACATGTATTGTTATGCTCTTTATATTCCTTTCGGGTACAAACTTTAACCTGCAGTATAAAGCGATTACCAAGTGTGATATTACGGCACTGTTTAAGAGTGAAGAGTTTAGAGCGTATTTATCTATATTTTTGGGTATTTCCGCACTCGTCGGAATATCGTTATTCTTAAACGATCATTATTGCCTCAAAGATTCAATAATCCATTCTATGTATCAGGTTATATCGATTATGAGCTCAACGGGTAGTGTCAGTGTCGATTATTGTGATTGGTGCTTTACTACAAAGGTTTTATTATTTATTGCGTTCTTCACCGGCGGTTGCGCAAGTTCCGCATCAGGTGGCATAAAGATATCGAGATGGGTGCTTATTGCTAAGATTATGGGCAATGAGGTAAGAAAAATTATCCACCCGAGCGCAGTTTTGAACGTAAAAATGGATAACAATATAATCGCAAAAGACATTTTGCAGCAAACAGTCATTTTTGCAGCGTTCTATTTTACATTGTTTGCAATATCTGTTATCGTAATATCTATTTTGGAACAAAATGTAGTAATCGGTATCACCGGCAGTGTTACCTCTATCGGTAACATCGGGCCTGCCTTTGGAAACGTAATCGGACCTATGGGCGGATTTGAAACCCTGCATCCGTTATCAAAACTCATTCTCATTATTGATATGTTAGTCGGCAGACTTGAACTTATCCCGTTTTTAGTTCTTTTGGAACGTGATTTTTGGTCATTCAGCAAGGGCTAGGGCTAGGGGTAAATAGGGGTAAATATATGTTTTATTTATCATACTAAATTGAAACGATATGTTTAGATTATTGTATATATATTTGATTTGTTTATTTACTAGGTCGGTATTACCATGCGACGAAAGAATTAAATATTAGCGAAAAGATAGTTGTCTGATTGGTAAATCCGACCTACCACCACAGATACCTTTGCAAAATGTAGGCCGGCATTACTATGCCGACAATGATAATAAATATCTAAAATACAAAACATTTTCACCTAAATAGAATTATTGTATAATATTAAAATGAATTATAAACGACTTTTTATACCAAATGCGCTTGTCTTTTTAACAATTGTCACAAATAATAGGATATCAATTTTATTAAACAATCTTGATATATTGCAAGAGTCATTTTTTAATACGATGAAAATATACAAATACAATTTGATTGCATATACCATACAAACAGACCATTTGCATTGTATCATTAAACCTAAAGAAATTACGGATTATTCAAAAATTGTAAAATCTTTTAAATATTCTTTTACGAAAAAATATAAAATGAAAAATAACAATAATCAAAATACTGTAGGTCGGCATTACTATGCCGACAAAAAAATATGGCAAAACAGATTTTGGGAGCACACAATAAGGAGTGAAGAAGATTTAAACAAACATTTGGATTATATACATTACAATTCTGTTAAACATAACAATATTGCGCCAAACGATTGGGAATATTCATCCTTTATGAGATTCGTTTCTAAAGGATTATATGATAATGATTGGTGTAATATAGGGGATAAACATAATATTAATTCATTAGATTATGAATAGACAGATGTCGGATTAGTA
>DLEF01000030.1 GCA_002481545.1 Cyanobacteria bacterium UBA7753
TTTGTTACAAAAGTTAACAAATATAAATCTTTGGGGTTCCCGTTCAGATATTTATTCTTGTTACAACTTTTCAAGCATTCTTAACAAATTCTATATAAATAATCTTATTTGAGATATAATTATATTCAAGAAGAGATTTGAGGGGATTATGAAAATAGATATTGATAAATTAAAAGCGTGTGTCAGTAATTTAGACAATGCAAGAATTTTGGTTGTTGGTGATTTGGCACTTGATGAGATGGTGTACGGTGATACCGAGAGAATTTCAAGAGAGGCTCCCGTTCTAATTTTAAGACATACTCATACTAATCTGATACTTGGCGCCGCATCTAACGCTGCACACAACGTCTCTACCATAAATCATGGTAAGGTTAGTGTATTAGGTATTGTCGGTGACGATTATCAAGCAACAGACCTTAGAAAGGCTTTTGAAGATGCAAACGTAGATTGTTCTAATCTGATAGTTGATGCGTCCAGAAAAACCGTTACAAAAACAAGAATTTCAGGCTCTTGTTTTCAATCAATTACACAACAGATTGTGAGAATTGACCGTCAATCATCAGAGCCGATTTCCAAAGAAACGGAAAGTCAAATCGTTGATAAATTAAAAGAAATCATTCCTGAGTATGATGCTGTTATTTTATCTGATTATCAAATCGGGACATTGACCGATAAAGTAATTAAAACGGCAATTGATGTATGTAAAAAACATGGCAAAAAAGTGATTGTCGATGCCCAAAGAGATTTGAAGAGATACAAAGGTGCAACCTCTATGACGCCTAATCTCCCTGATACTCAAAAGTATGTCGGGTTCGATATTAAGTCAAATAAAGATATTCTTAAAGCAGGTGAAAAACTGGTAAGAGATACAGGCGAAGAATATGTCCTTATTACCTGCGGGGAAGAGGGAATGGCTCTTGTTACAAAAGATAAGAAAATGATAAGAATCCCTGTATTCAACAAGTCAAAAGTGTTTGATGTTACAGGTGCGGGCGACACCGTTACCGCTTTGTATTCATTGGCTTTGGCAAGCGGAGCAGAACCTGTTTATGCTGCAATTATGGGTAATATGGCTGCAGGTATTGTTATTAAACAATTTGGTTGTGCAACGACTACAATAGAAGAGTTGCAAAACTTCATTGATAATAATAAAAAGTTGTTAGAGAAATTTAATATTGGAGAATACGATGAAAAAAATATTTGATATCATTATTGTTGTAGGAATAATTTTGGTCATAGCTGTAGGCTTGGTAACAGCAAAAGGTATGCGTCAAACCGCAGATAAGCAGATTGAGGCAAAATCTCAAATCGAATTTGAAGTATTTTTGAGAAGTGTTACAGTCTCATCAGGTGTTTGCCCAATAAATGTCGGTGATAAAACATTTATAAGTATAAGAAATGTTCCTTATACTGATTTGGATGTTACGGCTGTAAAATTTGCACCAAAAGTAATGACCGTTCCTGCTAACAATAAAAACGGTTATCGTGTAGTCAGTGATGCAAGCTTATCCGATACTTATGATATTAAAGTAAAAGTAAAAGATGAAGCAACAATTACAAAAGACGGTGCAGTCGTTGGCGGAAACAAAATAAAAATAGGTTTGCCTATCACTCTTGAAGGTAAAACATATAAATTTACGGGCGTAGTTTCAGACATTAAGATTGCTGATAAAGTATAAGGGCACGGGAATAAATGTTTATAAATAATGTTTTAAAATTTATTCAAAACTTTACCCGTCCTGTTTATGAAAACAGTGTTTTGTTGAAACAGACGGATAATCTTATATTCGCGTCAATATTGTTGACATTCGTAGTGTCAATATTTTTAGGCTCGGACTATATCGGATATTTCGCTCTTATAACATCAGCTTTAACTGTTGTCAGAGTTCTGTTATATCCGAACGATGAGTTTAAAGTCGAGAAATTTGAACTGTTCTTACTGGCTTATTTTATGCTTGTGTTGGTCAGTGTCGCAGGCTCAACTCTCTTACATTTAAGTCTTAAAGGATTTTTTAAAACACTTATTTATATTTGTTTTTATATTTCGGTCGTTCACCATTTGAAATATCATAAAAACCACATATTACCGATATTGTTGACTATTGCGGGATGTGTGTCTTTTGAGGCAATAATCGGACTCGGACAAAGTTTCGCTAAGGTAGACGAAATATCGGGTTGGCAGGATATGTCAAATATTAACCCCGAAGATGTTATAACAAGAGTTTACGGAACATTGTTGCCGTTGAACCCTAACCTTTTGGGCGGGTATTTCGTATTAACAATTCCGTCATTGTTAGGTTTAAGTTGTTATTATTTATCAAAAAGGAATTTTATAACCGCATTGATATTCGGCGGTTTAACTCTTCTAACCTGCTGGGTATTGTTCTTGACAGGCTGCAGAGGCTCATATATCGCATTATTCATCATTTTGTGTTCTGCATTTGCGATATCTTTAAAAATATTCTGGTACAGATTTAAGAAAAGGTTTATAACATTTTGTTCAGCATTCGTTGGTGCTGTGATTTGTGCATTTGCTGTTATTACACCTTTAAGAGTCAGATTATTGTCAATATTTGCAATGAGAGATGACAGTTCCAACTCTTTCAGATTTAATGTATATAAATCAGCCTTCCAAATGGCAAAAGATAACTGGGTTATCGGAATAGGACAAGGAAACCAAAACTTTAGAGAAATATACGGTTTGTATATGAAAACAGGCTTTGATGCTCTTAGCGCATACAATATTTATCTTGAAACGGCGGTCGAGAGCGGAATATTTGCACTTATCGCGTTCTTGGGATTTTTGTTCACTCTCATCGTTGACGCGGTTAAGTTTATAAAAAACACAACAGATACAAAAGATTTGATATTTGTATCTATCCCGCTTTTATCAATTATTGGAGCAATGGTTCACGGAATGGTTGATACTGTATTCTTTAGACCGCAATTACAGATGATATTCTGGACAATGTGCGCTATATTATCAACTCTGATTTATAACAAAGAAACTAAGCTTGAACATTAATCTTTGATTTAGAAGATGTAGACTCAGTATTTTTTGAATCTGCGTTTACGGTTGCTAATTCAGGATGTTTCTTCGCAAATTGTTTAGCTGTTGTTCTGTCTGCGATAGCCTTTCCTGCAGAACCTCCGATTGCAAAAGCTGAACAAGATGTGATAATAAATCCTAAACCTACAAGTATTGCGGCAGTTCTTCCTGCAGGTAATTTAGACAGGTATTTATTTTTTGCCATAAAGTTTTTGAAACCTTTAGCGGCATCTGTTGCCCATTTGTAATTTTTATATCCTGCAGCGTGTCCGCCCAGTCCGAAAAATCTCTTGTATGCGCCTTCTGCAGCAAACATGCCTGCCATAGAAAGCCCTTCTTTTATAGCTGCCGATTTTTTATCGTCAGCGTGCCATGCTCTTACTCCGCTTGCAACAACCAAAATAGGGTTAACAAGTTTTGACATGAAGTTTACACCTTTGCAAACAACATCAAATACCTTGCTGCTGTTTCTTGCAGTCTTAATTCCTTTTGATACATCATTAAGCGCATCCATTACGCCGCCGCTTTTACCGTGAGACATATCCAGAACATCGCTTGCCGCATTTTTTAACTGTAATCCGGCAACGAGTCCGCGCTCACGTCTGTCGAAACGCGTTTTATTCTCGGCTTTATTTTTATTCATAAACCCGAAAATAGTATATCTGAATGGATCTGCAAATGTTACAGGCAATACACAACACCTTTATTTCAAACTACACATGTATTGTAAGTAAACTTTTTACACTTTTTTGCTATTTGGTAAAGAAATATTAAGAAATTATATTTCTTTTTTCATTTCTAAATACGGTAATTCAGAAAAACCATGCTTTTTATAAACATGTGTCGCGTGTGTGTTTTCGCGCTCTGCCTCCAGTCTTAATACGGTGTGGGGGTATTGATTCTCTATGTATTCAAAAATTGCGGAATAATCCCTTGCCCTCTGTAAGGTTCCAATAAATATAAATCCTCCAGCCAAATACAGCGTTTCCCAAATTCCGTAGAAAAACTCTTCGCAATCATCGCATATCCGATAATATTCTCGTTTTCACAGAAAGTGTACCCTTCCAAGTATGGTGAATTATTTAAGCATTCATCGAAATCAGCATTATAAATTTCATCACTGCCGTTTGTATATACTGCATCGGAGGTGTAAAACTCTTTCATCATATTTAAGATAAAACTTTTATCCTCTTGTCTGAATTTTCTTATTTCAATTTTTATCATAGTATATTTATTATATCATTTACAAAAACAGGAGTGATTATGTTCAGACCGTTAAGAAGAATAAAACAACAGCTATCATTTGCAGATTGTAAAACAATTTTAAATACTGAGGTCAGAGGTGTTCTGTCCGTCCTTGGTGATGACGACTATCCTTACGGAGTCCCGATAAATTTTTATTATGATGAAAATGACGGGGAGTTAGGCAAAATTTATTTTCACGGAGCAAAAGCAGGACATAAGATAGATGCGATAAAAAAACATGATAAGGTATCCTTTACTGTATATGATAAAGGGGTGCAAATAGAAGGAAAACGAGGTCTAGACTACAAAAGTGTTATTGTCTTCGGAAGAATAAAAATAGTCAAAGACAGAGACAAAACTCTAAATGTTTGCAGAAAATTAGCATCTCAATTCGATTTTGGACAAGATTATATTGAAGATGAGATTAAAAAATTTGCAAAAGCCGTTCAAGTTCTTGAATTAACGCCCGAACATATTTCAGGGAAAACCGTTAATGAGAGTTAGTCTTGCAACAAAATAAATTCATTTTTGTCGTATTTTATAATTCCTTCTTTTTGAAGTTTACTTAGCTCTGCTGACATTGCGCTTCTTTCTACTCCCAAGTAGTCGGCAAGAGCTTGTCGGTTATATGTAATGACGAAATGATTTGATTTTGTTTTGATAGATTGCATTCTTAAAAATGACAATAGTTTTTCTTTTGTTGTTCTTTGTGACATACATTCTATTTTTTGTACAAGGTTTGCATTCTTTGTAGATACGATATAGAGTAAATTTTTTACCAGTTGTTTGTGAAAATCACAGCTATTCTCGCATGGTGTACTTAATTTGTCCGCATCCAAGAATAATACTTTGCTTTTTTCTACAGCCTCAACATTCATCGGAAAAATTTTGTTTATATAAGAAAAAGTTTCTCCGAATATTTGCTTTGGTCCTATTTCGGAGATAATTGCTTTATTCCCGAAGAAGTCATATTGTATAACCTGTAATTTACCCTCAATAAGAAGTCCGAATTTCGTAAAAATTTTTCCTTCCGTAAGTACCGTTTCCCCTTTATCAAAGTCTTTTACAGTTGCTCTTAAACATCCGAGCATCGTCAATAATTCTTCTTGTGTTATGTCTTTAAGCAGGTGTGCACCCTTGATTTTCTCGACTTCTTGTTTTATATCCATAGTGTGTGATCCTTTTATAAATATTTATTTATGTTTGTTGTTTTTCCAATAGACATTATTTATAAAATAAATTAAACTGACAGTATAGTCAAGGAACAATGTAAAAAATATATAAATTAAATAATATAAATTAAAAGGAGAAAGAAATTATGACATCAATGTTTTGTTTTCAATGTGAACAAAGGGGAAAAGGTAAAATAGACGATAAAGTTGTGGACGCATGTACGTTGTGCGGTGTATGCGGGAAACAAGCCGAGACTGCTCATCTTCAAGATGACGTTATAAGCTCTTTGATAGAGTTGGCAAATACAACAGAGCCGAATGACAAGACTACAAAAACTATTATAGACGGACTGTTTACAACTATTACAAACGCTAATTTTGATAATAATGCTCTAAAAACAATGGTTAAAGACCATACATATGATATGAATAAAATTTGGAGAGCAAATGAAGATATAAGAAGTTTAAAATCTCTTATCCTCTTCGGATTAAAAGGGATGGCAGCATATGCGCACCATGCCTGGGTATTAGGTTATAAAGATGATGAGGTTAACAACTTTTTCTATGAAGGCTTAAAAGCTATATCACAAGATTTATCAATAGATGAGTTATTGAAATATGTTGATAAAACAGGGGAAGTAAACTTAAAGTGTATGGAGATGCTTGACAGAGCCAATACGGAAACTTTCGGCAATCCTGAACCGACCACTGTTACAAAAAATATTGAACCAAAACCGTTCATTATCGTAACAGGACATGATTTGAGAGATTTGAAAATGCTTCTTGAACAAACAAAAGATAAAGGTGTTAATATTTACACACACGGTGAAATGTTACCTGCACATGCTTATCCTGAATTGAAAAAATATCCTCAATTGAAGGGTAATTTCGGGACGGCTTGGCAAAACCAACAAAAAGAATTTGCCGATGTTCCTGGTGCAATCTTGTACACAACAAACTGCATCATGCCTGTCAAAGACAGCTACAAAGACAGAGTGTTCACGACTGCCGTTGTTCACTATCCTGAATGTGCATATATTCAAGAAGATGAGAACGGGAATAAGGACTTTACTCCTGTTATAGAAAAAGCGTTAGAGCTTGGCGGATATAAAGAAGAAAAGAAAATGCCGGGGTTAAACGGAGGAGAAACTTTGACAGTTGGTTTCGGACATCACGCTGTTTTATCGGTTGCGGATAAAGTAATTGCTGCTGTTAAATCAGGTGCATTAAAGCACATATTCTTAGTCGGCGGATGTGACGGTGCAAAGCCGGGAAGAAATTATTATACCGATTTTGTAAAACAAACTCCTAAAGATACGCTTGTTTTGACAGTTGCATGCGGAAAATACAGATTTAATGATATGGATTTAGGTACATTAGGCGGTCTTCCGAGATTGTTGGATATGGGACAATGTAATGATGCTTATTCCGCAATAAAAGTTGCGGTAGAGCTTGCAAAAGCTTTCAATTGCGGAGTAAATGATTTGCCGTTGTCTATTGTTTTATCGTGGTACGAACAAAAAGCTGTTTGTATCTTACTTACGCTGTTGCATTTAGGGATTAAAAATATCAAGCTCGGGCCGACCTTGCCTGCGTTTGTATCGCCGACAGTACTTGATGTACTCGTAAAAAACTATAATATCGCTCCTACAACAACGCCGGAAAAAGATTTGGCAGAGTTGTTGAAGTAGTTAGTACAAAGTTATCAAATATCGGATTTATTTTCCGATATTTGGTAATAAATAAGGAGGTATTTTATTATGGAAGCTGTTATGGATAAAACTGATAAACTTGTTGAATTATTGGAAAGATTAAATGCAGGAGAGGATCCCGCAAGTGTAAAAGAGGAGGCTCAAGAATTTTTATCTACTCTAAAGGCGGAAGATTTATCTTTTGCCGAGCAAAAACTTCTTGCTGCAGGACTTGCACCGGAGGATTTGAGACATTTGTGTTCAATCCATATGGAAATGTTAAAAGACGAAGTAAATAAAATGACAGCAAATCTTGAAGAAGGGCACGTTATTGACAATCTTGTAAAAGAACATCAAATGATGTTGGGGTTCTTGGATAACCTTGAAGCTTTGAATAACAAGTTGCAGAAACAATCCGAGTATGATGAAACAAGTGATGTTTATTCAGAAATTGCGCAGAATGCCCAAAACTTACTCGATGCGGAACCACATCACCAAAGAGAAGAACAGGTTCTGTTTCCTGCAGTTGTAGCTCACGGAGTAATCGGACCTACAAAAGTTATGGTTATGGAACACGAAGACCTTAGACGAATGAAACGTGACGTCAGAGACTTGGCAAATGATGTTAAGAATATGGATTTTGTTGAATTTAAGAACAGAGTATCATCTGCTATAAAAATGCTTGTTATGACACTCCGTGACCACGTTTTTAAAGAAAATAACATACTCTATCCGACTTCACTTGATGTAATTACAGATGATGCCGAATGGAATGAACTTAAGAAACACTGTGATGAAGTCGGGTATTGCAAATGGGGTAAAGGTAAAATATACGATTAAATATTATTACCACCCTTAATATTGCTATGCTATAATTGTAAAGACAGATATCAAAGTCTGTCTTTACACAGTTTAAGAAGGGAAAATAACAATGAGAAGACACGTAAAAAATAATGTTAGCTGGGTAGGATATATGGACTGGGAATTGGAAACTTTCCATGGTGATGACTACTCCGTTGATAACGGCTCAAGCCAAAACGCTTATTTGATTGAAGAAGGTAAAACAGTTTTGATAGATACTGTTTGGACTCCTCACAGAAAAGATTTTGTAGAAAACTTAAAGAAAGAAATTGATTTAAACAAGATTGATTTTATTGTTGCAAACCATGCCGAATGCGACCACTCAGGCTCCTTGGTTGAACTTATGAAAGAAATCCCGAACACTCCTATTTATTGTACTCCGCTTTGTATAAAGAGTATTGAAGGTCAATTCGGAAAACAAAACTGGGATGTTCATACCGTAAAAACAGGTGATTCAATCGATATCGGAAACGGTAAAAAACTTATCTTTGTTGAGATGAGAATGTTGCATTGGCCTGATTCTATGGCTACATATATGACAGGTGATAATATATTATTCTCTAATGATGCTTTTGGTCAACACTATGCGGTTGCCGAATTATTTAATGATAAGGCAGACCAAGCTATCTTGTGGAGAGAGGCAATGAAATATTTTGTTAATATTATTCATCCGTTTGCTCCGCTTGTAACAAAGAAGATTGCTGAAATTAAATCGTTAAATCTTCCTATTGATATTATTGCTCCGTCTCATGGTGCTATCTGGAGAGATAATCCGATGCAGATAGTTGAAACCTATGAGAAATGGGCTAACGCTTATCAGGAAAATCAAGTAACAGTTTTGTATGACACTATGTGGGGCGGAACTGAAAAAATCGCTCATAAGATTGCGGAAGAAATTGAAACTCAAAGCCCTGAAACGGTTGTAAAAGTTTTCAATATCGCAAAGAAAGACAAAAACGATTTGATGACAGAAGTCTTTAAATCAAAAGCTATCGCAGTAGGTTCTCCTACGGCTATAAATGACATTTTGTCAACTGTTACAGGTTTCTTGGCATTTATGAAGTCATTGAAGTTCAAAAACAAAAAAGCAGCTGCATTCGGCTGCTACGGTTGGAGCGGAGAATCAGTAAAAATATTGCAAGAAAAACTAAAAGATGCAGGATTTGCTCTTGTTGAGGATAACGTAAAATCTTTATGGAATCCGACCGATGAAGATTTTGCTAAAATTCCTGAATTGGTTAAGAACTTGTTAGCATAAGAGTATAAGGATAGTATTATGTCAAAGAAATTAGTTGCATATTTTTCCGCTACGGGAACTACAAGAGAGGCTGCCCAAGTTTTGGCAGACACAGCAGATGCGGATATATATGAAATTAAGCCTGCTGTACCATACACAAGTGCAGACTTAAACTGGATGGATAAAAACGCAAGAAGTACGGTCGAGATGAAAGACCACTCTTCTCGCCCTGAAATGTCAGAGGATGATTTCTCCGTAGAGGATTATGATACCGTATTTTTAGGATTCCCAATTTGGTGGTATATAGCTCCGACTATTATTAATACATTCTTGGAAAAACATGATTTTTCAAACAAGACTATTGTATTATTTGCAACATCAGGCGGAAGTCGTTTCGGTGAAACAGTTAATAACTTGAGACCGAGCGTTGCAACAACAACCGAAATTGTTGAAGGCGGAGTTAATATGTCTGATGCAGGCTTGAAAGAATTAGTGGAAAAATACTAAGAAAATAATAATAAAATGAAAGCAGAGGAGTTATAATTTGACTCCTCTGTTTTATTATGTTTATTAAAAACTGTTTCTAAAGCAGGCTTTCGCCTTCACCCATTATTGGAACATCGACTGCGGTTGCATCTTCCAAGTGAAACATCATCAATTTATTACCTGTTTCGTCATTGTAGATTTTCTTTAAGTTCGGCATAACTTCAAGTGCAGCCTTTTCATATTTATCATCCGTTTCAAATACGGCTTTGCCTGTATATCTTAGCCAGTGAGCATTAGGCTTACATGCTACAATCTCTGTCTTTGGGTTTTTAACCAACTGTTTGTAAACATTTTTGAAATTTCCGACTCCAAAGAGAATTTTTCCGTCCATATCCAAATGTAGCCCAAGCGGTCTTAATTTTGGTTGGTCACCGTCACATGTTGCCAGATAGAAGGTTTTAGTCTCATTCAAATAATCATTAATCTTACTCATAATTTCTCCTTTGTGTATGTAATATTTCACTAAAATATAATCATTAAGATNNAAACTATATAAAAATTGCTTTGTATATTACAAGATTTTTATAAAATTTTTAAAAATTTTTCAAATTTTCAAGCAATTTTTTTGAAAATATTTTAAATATAACCCAAATTACAAAAATTATACACCATTTTATAAAACTTTACAATTTAATAATCTGTATAGTTTTTGACATAATTGTTTTGACCAATATATAATCGTTTTGTGAATAGGAGAAGCTGATTTATGAACAAAAAAAATATCATTGATTACAGTAAAACTTATACTAAAGAAGAGATTAAGAAGATAGTTGAAGAAAACAATATTGAGTTTATAAAACTTGAATTTTGTGATATTAACGGGATTTTGAAAAACCTTTCTATCCCTGCTGAACAGTTGGATGCAGCCTTGAATAATGAAATTATGCTTGACGGCTCATCAATAAAGGGGTTCAGAAGTATTGAAACATCAGATATGTATTTTTACCCTGATTTGAAAACGTTTGCAATCATTCCTTGGAGAAGTGATGATGAAGTAAAAGTTGCAAGATTTATTTGTGATATTCATAACGCAGACGGAACTCCGTTTGAAGGCTGCCCGAGATGTAATCTTAAAAAGATGATTGCTAAAGCTGAAAAACTTGGATACACAATGAATGTAGGGCCTGAAGCAGAATTTTTCATCTTCAAGAAAAATGAAGACGGTAGTGCTGATTTGAAAACCTATGATAATGCAGGTTATTACTCGGCAGCTCCTGTAGATAAAGGTGAAAATTTAAGAAGAATAATGGTTAAAACTCTTAAAGAAATGGGCTTTGAAGTTGAGGCCAGCCACCACGAAGTTGCAAGAGGTCAGCACGAAATTGACTTTAAATATGCAGATGCTTTGACAACAGCTGATAACATTATGACCTTTAAGTATGCCGTATCAGCTATAGCTGAACAAAACGGTGCTATTGCATCATTTATGCCAAAACCGATATTCGGTATAAACGGTTCAGGTATGCACTGCAACATTTCTTTGTTCAAAGACGGTAAAAACTTGTTCTATGATGCAGACAGAACATATCAACTTTCAAGAGAAGCTTTGTACAGCATCGGCGGATTATTGAAACACGTAAAATCATTTACTGCCGTTACAAATCCGCTTGTTAACAGTTACAAACGTTTGGTTCCGGGTTATGAAGCTCCTGTATATTTGGCTTGGAGTTTGGCTAACAGATCAGCTCTTATCAGAGTTCCTGCAAAACGCGGTAACGCTACAAGAGTTGAACTTCGTTCGCCTGATCCTAGCTGCAACCCGTACTTAGCATTAACAGTATTGTTAGGTGCTATATTAGACGGTGTTGAAAACAAAATTGAGCCTCCTTTGCAGATTGAAGAAAATATCTACCACATGACGAAGAAAGAACGTAAACGTGCTAAGATAGATTCTTTACCTGCAAACCTTGAAGAAGCAATTAGCTTACTTGAACAGGATAATATTATAAAAGATGCCTTAGGTGAACATATCCTAAATGAATTTGTAGCAACAAAAGAAAAAGAATGCGACACTTTCAGAACTTATGTAACACCTTTGGAAGTAGAAATGTATTTAAATATGCAATAAAACAGCTATAATTGCTTTGGAATCCGACCGTAAAAGGTCGGTTTTTTTTATGCATTTTTATAAATAGGAAAATTAAAATTTATAAACGGAGCTTATTTGCACCATTCAATTTCCCAAATCCCGCAAGGGCATAATCCTGCACAGACACCGCAACCGATGCATTTGTCAGGATCCGATACATATTCAAACTTGCCGTCAGGCTTTTCAATCCTTGAAATAGCGTTTTGAGGACAGCTTTGCATACATAATCCGCAGTCTCTGCAGTATCCGCAGGACATACATCTGTTTTGTTCGTTGTCACATGTAGAATTGTAACATTCGTAATATTCCGATTTTATACGTTTTGACGGAATAACGTCTTTTTCTTTTATAGGAGTTAACGGTTCATTATTCAGAAGTTGAATAATGTTTTTAGCGCAATGTCTTCCGTCTGCTATTGCATTTGTAAATAAACCTGCGTGTATTGCATCGCCTATTGCAAACACTTTTTCATTTTCCGTCTGCATAAATTCATTTATTTTAATCTTTGAATTTTCATCTAAATATTTTTTATTTAAGAAATCAAATATCGGTCTGTCACCGATTGAAATAATGACGCTGTCTGCCTCTAAAAATCTGCCGTCTTTTAGGTACACACCTTTATCCGTAATCTTTTGAGTAAAGCAAGGCCATAATATTTTTGCTCCGAGTTTTTCTGCCGCTTTAATTTCGTTATCGAATGCGGAAGGCTCTTTGATATCTATCGCCGTAACTTCTTTTGCACCTTGCTTATAGACCTCCGTTATAACATCCATAGCGGCGTTTCCTGCTCCGATTACAACGACTTTTTCGCCTAAATCGTATTTCTTTCCGTTCTTTGCATCTTTTAAGAAATTTAAGCCTTTAATAAGTCTTTCGTAACCTTCAAACGGTAGGACAACAGGATTGTGTCCGCCAATCGCAATGATAACGGCATCAAAATCTTTTTCTATTTTTTTGAATAATTCGGAAGTAACTTTTGTTGAAGTATGGATTTCGACTCCCGTATTTTTAAATCTCTCTAACTCCGTATTGAGTATTTCTTTGCTTAATCTCTCTTCCGGAATAACTTGCGATAATTTACCGCCGATTTTATTATCCTGTTCGAACATTTCTACTTCATAGCCGTTCTTTAACAGCTGCCATGCGGCTGAAATACCTGCAACCCCTGTTCCGATAATAGCAATTTTTTTATCTTTTGTTATTTTTACAGGAGGAACTTTTATATCTTTAGATAATGTTCCGAGTGTTTTAATGTCTAACGGTTCATCAAAATTACCACGAGTACAGTTGACCAAGCACAGGTTTGGACAAACTTGCCCGCAAACGCTTGCAGGGAACGGACTGTATTCCAAAACCAGTTGCAGTGCTTCTTTTATTTTTCCTGCTCTAAGTAGAGAAAATCTCTTTTGAGTAGGAATTTTGATAGGGCAGTTATATTCACAAGGGGCAGAATATGCGTAATTTTTCCAATTTGGTTTACGCAATCTTGAATCCCCTGTTTGAACCAAATCATATGATTTGAAATCATCTTGTATAAGGTCAGAGAATATTGAGCCTCCGATTTCCTTCATCCATTTATTTATACGGAATGATTTTAAAGAGATATTATGCTGCTTTTGTCTTTCTTCGTAAGTCTTTGCAACAATCTTGTGCCATTGAGAAAAATCGCATAATCTCTCATAACAATCTTCTCTTTTAATTTCTGATAGGTAAGTTTTTAATCCGTCCTTTAGAAATTCAATATCGTTTTCATCCAAGTCTAAGATGAATACATCATCTGAGAGGTTTTTAACGGAGCCTCTTACATAAACTACTCCGCCAACCATTCCGACGCAGGCTCTGTCGCCTAATACTGATGGCATATCTTCGCAATCTATGCCACATATTACGGCGATACCGCCGCCCATAAATTCAAAAGAGAACGAACCCGTTGATTTGAGTACCCAAAGTTCTGGAGCTTCAAACTTCGGATCTTTTTTCATCAAAGCTCCGCTTCTGGTGCCTACGTGTCCCGCAATATAGATTTTCCCCGCAGCGGCACAGTGTCCTGTAGTATCTCCGCTATCGCCGTTTACAACTATTTTAGCTCCGGAGTTTAACCAACCTGTATCTGCAGGAGCCGAACCTTCAATATAGATATTTGTGCCTTTTGCACCCATAGAGCCAGTTCTTTGCCCCGGGTTCTTTATATAGAAGTTTAAGTCTTCGCCGTTCTTAGACCAGACAGAACCCCCGATATTGTGCTGACCGCAGGCATCTATCTCAAAATCGTTGCACCCTTCATCTATCGCTTCCCAAATCTCTTGCATTAGGAGTTGCGTTGATTCTCTTTCATTATTTTCGACTGTATGTATTATCTTCTTTTTCATATTACCTTTTCTTGCTGTTTGTGTGGCATAGTTTACCACTTATTCCTTTTTGTATGCTCTTAGTTGCCTTAGCCTCTTTTTAGCATACGTATTGTATATCCAGCCTGTCAGCAACATTTTTGTCTACACAAACGAGCGCATCACTTCTTCCGACAGGGAGTGTTGAGTTTCCGACAGGAGCCAGAAGTTTCTTGAGTTCTATATCTGTCGCACAGATATAGTTAACAATATTTTCCGCTACTCTATCTACGTCAAGTCTTTGCATAAGCTTAGGATTTTGGGTTGTAATACCTATAGGGCATCTGCCTGTATTACAAGAGTTACATTTACCGTGGTCGTTCCCGACACAGCCTGCTATTTGCAAAATCAATTTTCCTATGAATACTCCGCTTGCCCCTAAACATATCATTTTAAATGCGTCTGCTGCGAGGTTACCGTTCATACCGATACCACCGCCTGCGAATATCGGGATTTGACCTTGTTTGCCTTGGTGTACCGCAGCAAGATAACAGTCTCTCAATTTAGAAACTATCGGATGCCCCGTATGGTTCAAGGATATTTCGTGAGCTGCACCGGTTCCGCCTTGCAGACCGTCAATAAAGAATCCGCCTACAATGTTATACGGATCACGTAACAGGTTATTATATACGCTTACACTTGTAGAAGATGCAGCGACCTTTACTGCTACAGGAACTTTGAATTTAAAGGCACAATTCATTGATAGAAACATCTTTTGGACGCTTTCTTCAATAGAATAAAGCCCTTGGTGGTTTGGAGGTGATAATAAATCCGCCTTCGGAACCCCTCGGATTTCCTGTATTAGTCTCACATTCTTTTCCGCCATAAGGAGTCCGCCGTCACCCGGTTTTGCACCTTGTCCGATTTTGATTAAAATTCCCGCAGGATCCTCCTGCATATATGGCATAGAGTTAATAATTCTGTTCCATCCGAAGTGCCCTGATGCAATCTGCAAAATCATATACTTTAAGTATTTTGACCTTAATAATTTATCAGGGATACCGCCTTCACCTGTTGACATTCTTATCGGGATGTTTTTTACTTCGTTTAAGTATGCGGTTGCAATAGCAATTGCCTCCCACATTCTTGGAGATAAAGCCCCGATTGACATATCGGATATGATAATCGGATAAATAGACTTATTAACAGGGAGTTTGTCGTTTTTCTTTTCCTGTAATTCCCCGTTAACCACTTCAAAATGTAATTTATTGGCACTTACAACACGCCCTAAAGTCGTTCTTAAATCAAATGTATGTCTCAAGGCATCCAATGACGGATCTGTCATCTGTGAGATTCTGCCGACTTTAATTTTATCTAACGTTCTGCCCTCGGTATTAAGGTTGCTTCTTCCGCCTCTTTTTACGGAATCAGCCGTTTTTGCTCTGTATCTTGTACCGAATATTTCCGTTTTGTTTCTGACTACTTTTATTGCTCCGTTAGGACAAACTTTTGTACAAATTCCGCATCCTCTGCAGAAGTTGTGAGCATCAATTACTTGTCTGATAACAGGGATTGCTTTTTGGTCTTCATCTATTTGGAAACCTTCTTCGTTTGATATAGCTTTTACTTTTTTACGCTTTTGTACATCGACTTTTATTGCATCAAACGAGCACGCAGCGACACAATGACCGCAAAGCATACATTTTTCGCTGTCATATTCAATAATCCATGGTAAATCATCTTTTGAGATACTGTTTATGTTTACTGTCACTGTCTAATCCTTTGTATGTTTAAATCATTATCGACTACTACGAGTTCTCTCTCGTTTGTGTAAATATCTTTTGAAATGTCTCTGTCAGGTAAAATCTCGTTTGCTCCGCAAACCTCGGATGTCATAACAACAACATCTCCGTCCTTACAAACAACAGTCGGTCTTAACTTCTTTGAGTCAATAACATTGAACATCGTTCCGTCAGGCAGAACCCCGATTGTTGTGTTTGGTCCGTTTATTTCAAGGTTTGAAAGTGAAGATTTTATTCTTTCCAAAACATTTTTGTTGTCACGTTTTTCCATTTCCTCAAAAGGGAGCGGAGTCAAAACGTGTTTGTAATACTTCAATGGCCATTTTAATATCTTATGTACATAATGCAGTGTGTATAAGAAACACTGTGAGTCTGATTCAAACCCGATATAACCTTTAAATAGTTTTTCCTGCATCAATTTGTTTTTTTCATAAAACGTGTTTTCTCCGTTTGTTAGTGTTGTATACCCTTGTAAAAAGAACGGGTGTGCTGCGTAGCGGACAATATCATAGTTCGTATTTTGTCTGCATTGCGCAGTTATAATTTTGGCTCTGAGGTTTACATCTTCACTCCAAAGGTTAAAATATTTCCCAATGTCGTTTGGATTTCCGATTTCCTTTAACGAAATGACATCTTCAAAGAATGAATATACAAAACCTTCTTCATTCTTTTCAAGATAAGCTCGCAATTTTAACCTTGTATCCAACAATAAATTTTCTTTTTCTTCTCTTGATGCGTTTTTGTAATTCTTAGGATATTGAAAAACCTCAAAAACGTAGTTCGGCATTGTTTGAATATCCAATGATTCATCAGGATAAACTTCAGGGTTATATTGGAATACTCTTACAAACCCTATCTGGTGAAGTAAATCTTCCGCATATTTCATTCCTTCGTCTGTTACTGCCATTGATAAGATAGGCAATGATTTGTAGTTTTCAAAAATTCCACCTAAATCTTGCATAACAAAAGCAAATCCGGAATTATCGTGCCCTTTTTGTTGTGAGCGCATTAACTTTAAAACCGTTGAAGGGTGAATATAATGTTTTGATTTGATTGAACCGATTCTACACATAATAAAATTATCTTACATAATGATATCTTGGTCAATTTTTTAGTAAATATTTCAATTATTAAGTTTTTTAAACTTTTCAGTTTTTGAGGTAATTTTTTTAATTTTGCGGTTAATTTATGTTATTTTTAAATAAAATTATAAGTTTTTTGCCGACTTTTGTTTATATTCTGTCAAAAATTTCAATTTTTAGAATAATTCTTTAAATTTTACATGTGTTAATAAAAGGTAATAGTTTTCATATTCTTAACAATTAAATTCGAAATGATTATGTAAACATTTGTAACAAAAATCCTTAAAACCCTAAAGATTTCACGAATAACGCCGTAAACCATGGTGCTACAAAAGGTTTTTTATTTTAGCGCTCAACCG
>DLEF01000057.1 GCA_002481545.1 Cyanobacteria bacterium UBA7753
TTTAGAACCTTTTGTTACAAAAGTTAACAAATAAAGATATTAAGGAAGTGGAGCACTAAGAAAATTGGTAGACTAAAGTCTTCACTACGTTCGGTTACAGATGCAAGTGAGGGGTTTAATTGTAAGAGAATATAGTATAGCTCCGACAACTCTTATATTGATTTTTTGTCGGCATAGTAATGCCAACCTACTTTCTAAGGCAGTAGGGCACTAAGAAAACGCTCCGCAGATGCACCCCTCACCCTGTTTTCTAATATTTTAAATATTTAATTTAAAACATAAGAAAACAGACCTCTCCCTCAGAGGGGCGAGGTTTTACCGTTGCTTTGCAACGGTTTAGCTTGTGCGATAGCACAAGCTTAAGTCTCGCCCCCACCTGCGGGAGAGACCGACATTGTTTTTGAGCGATAGCGAAAATTACAAGGTCGAGTGAGGGGGTACAATAATTCTTTTACCCCTTCATTATTTCAATGGTTCTTGCCAAGTCCTCTTGAAACTCAGGTCTGTATAAAAATCCCATATGTGCACCGTTATCAAGAATAGTCAAATGGTTACCCGCCATTTGTTTTAACTGCTTTAGCTGTGTTCTTGTTATCAAATAATCATTAACGGTATGATAAATTTTGTAATTGTTTGATTTTTCAAGATAATCGGCAATTGCGACCAAGCCGAAGCCGTGGCTCATCTCTTCGTCAAAAACTCTTCTTTCGGGCATAATGTATTCCGTTATGTAATCGTCATAGCCCATATTATATATTTTTTGGTAAATATCAGATTTTTTATTAGTAGGGGCGTTCTCTATCGCAAATATTACATCCGATAGCCTCTGATGCATAACAAAACCGGTAAACAGTTTTGCCTCATCCTCATCAAACGGTAAATGATTTACCTCAAATTTAATATCATCTTTTGATTGGTACATCTTTACCGCCTTAGCCGATGCATAAGCAACTTTTTGTTTTAAATCATCCCCAAAGTTTACCCATTCTCTGGAGTATTGGTCAACAACATTCACGGAATAAAGTAAATCCACAGGCGGACATATCGCGATAAATTGGGCATCTCCGAGTTTATTATCCTCAGACTCTTGTGATGCCATAAATAATACGTCCAAAGCTGCCAAAGATGTGCCCATAATAACCTTATGTTCAAATTTTCTGTTGTATTTCTTCTCTAACTTTGCAATTATCTTTGCGGTTGACTCTCTCATCATATTCGCATCCTGAGAAGGGAGCCCCGGTCTGTAATCTGCGGGCATACTCTTTACATATTCCCACTGGAACGGGTTTCCGTGGATAACTACGGAATAACCCGCATCATAAAACATTTTGGCAAACATAACGGGATGGCTTGCCTTTACGCCGTCACCCGTTGACGGATACAATATCGCAAGCGGAGCATTTTTGTTCTTTTGCAAAATGTATCTGAATGTATAATTTTCTCTGCCCTCCGCAAGATTAACGGAATCGCTCTTTATCCTGTTAGCGAAACATCTGTTCCACGGAGACAGCTCGTTCCAAATAGATTTATTAACATCAGGGAACGAAAACAACGATGTACGCATAGAATCAACAACAGGGCTCTGCGGAGCATAATTTGCCAAATGAATATTTGGAGTAATCGAAACCTTATCAAGCCCGAGTTTACTCTCTAATATCTCGGTTTCCGTATAAACCCTTAAACTCTTCTTTTTATTTTTACCCTTTACAATCTTTGCAGAAACCGTCAATTCCTGCTGTAAAGCATTGTTTGAAACAGGTTTCACATTGCTGTCGATATCGGTTGTATCCTCAGCCTGCAATTGCGACAAAACCTCGACTCTGTCAAAATTGTTTTGCTTTATATACCCGTCTATCCCAAAAGCCTTTTTCGTAATCTCGTACGGATCGGCAAAACTGGATTCAACCATATTGATAATTGTCTGCCAATAAGATGTTCTGTTTATTGCAATTCCCGCTTTTATAGCAGCCAAGACAGGTGTCCCAATATAGGAGCTCGGGTTTAATGCCATATCTAACAACCGCCCTAAAAGTCCTCTTGTCGTTGTAAACACAATGACAGGAGCGACAAAGTATGTCCCCGGTTTCATATTTCTGCGGGCAAGAGCTTTGTCCATATTATCCCTGCTTCTTTCAATCTTCATAAACCGTTTTGCGGGATCATACATCCCCGCAAGCCCGACTGTTGTATTTATAAAAAATCGTTTTGTTTCGTTTCCTGCGTTATGATAATCTTTTTGTACAAGACTACTCACAAGTCTAATCGGATATTCAAGGTTATTGGAAATCCCGAATATTCTGTCCATAACATACTGCGGGAGTATTGTTGCCCACATTATATGCACCGGACGCAGAAAGTATTTGTTAAAACCTAAATCGAAATTAAACATCTTTCTGTTATAGTTTTCATGTTTATCGGGACCTAAAAACTCATACGCAAAGTCAGGATATTTATACTCTTGGGCACAAGCCGCAAGGTTATAACCAGTAAAACAGATTAAAAATATAAATGCTATTACTCTGCGATTCATGACAGTTATCCTTACGATATATAAATATATAATAATATTATAATACCATAATGCATAATAGCTAAAGTCAAATAAAAAGTTTATTACCCGTCAAGGTTATATCCGAGAAAAAGATGCAAAATTTTAAGCAAAACTATAACTAGCTGTTAAATGTCTTGAAGCTGTTATCAATGTTCTTGCTGACAACTTTCTGACAAGCTTCCATTTCTGTCTGCAATGCGGATTGTTCCGTATTAAGCTGTTCCAATTTTAATTCTAACTGTCTGTCTTGTGCTTGTATAATCTCTGTCTTGGCGTTAATATCCGCAACCTGTTTATCATACTGTTCTTTCTTGTAATAGTATTGATTCATTGCGTCATTATACGCATCTTCATCCTTGATAGTTTCGACATTCAATGTGTAAACAACGGAATCATCTTCAAATTTAACGGTCGTAAATCTGCCCTGTCCGTCTGTTTCCATCATTGCTTTTTTAACTTCGGAAATCTTTGTATTTACATAAACAGCATCATAGTATGACAACTTTGTCTGTTGGCTGTCAATACTGTTATCTGCAACAGATTGTTCGGCATAAGCACTCTTCAAACTTTCGTCCAAATCCTCTGCCGTCGTAAAATACGTTTTATCGGAAACTTTGAACTGATACAAACCTCCGATATAATTACCGTTATCATCAAAACAATCTTTTATATGTTCATATGAGGACTGACTGCCTTTGCCTGCCTTCATATCTTTTTCTATCTGTTTAATTGCGATATTAATAGTAGGATCATTTTTATAGTTTTCTTCCGTAATCAACGTAAGCGTACTGTTACCGACAGATGAATAATCAGTCCAAGTAGGATTGTTCGTAGCACTTAAGGTCGTCATTGTATCGCCTGCTTTTAGCGCTCTTAAATCTGACTCTATTATATATCTCGAACCATCGGTAAAATATCTGTTTGTATCTTCTTTTCTTACAAGTACCGTTCCAGATTTTTGCAATTGAAGAGCATCTACATCGTCTTTGCAAATATACTGGGTAGTTCCGTTTGTAGTACATGCATAATAATCTTTTGAGCTGTCAAAATAAGCCCCGAATGTTTTTATTAGCTTGTCTTGTTTTTCTTTACCCGCAGCATCATCCGTTATATCTACTTTTGTATAAGTAGCACCTTTATATGTAATTTCATCATTTGCCGCATTGTATGTAAACTTAGTTCCGTCAGTCTCCGCAGTTGTTCTGTCATAGAGAAAATCTAACTCCTCAACTGTATCTTTGTTTGTAGCGGAATCACACAATCTGTATAAAGCCGTGACATCCTGTCCGAAACCGTTTTTCATCTGCAGTGAATAAGTATCTTTATCACTGTTATATGTAATCGTATCTACGGTAAAGTTTTTGGTTGTTTTATCAGAGAAATGGTTTGTCTTCTTAGCTTGAACCTGCGGATCACTCATAACTTTTCTCTGACCGGTATAAACATTTTCATAATGGTAACTTGATACTACATAGTTAAATTCATCATCAATCGTCCCGATTTGGTAATAGTTATCAATAACTGATGACGTATCGCCATCCGTCCAAGAGTATTGTAATTTTGTGAAGTCGGAAGAGCTCGGTGGAGTAGGAACAGACATTGTAAGCATCTGGTTAAACAAATCGGCGCTCTGATTAGACAGGTTTAACCTTTGTTGGTTAATCTGTTGTCCTTCGTACTCAACATTTGTCTTTCTTGCAGACAGTGATAAATATCTTGCCTGAGATGCCGCTAAACCCATTGACGCTCCTTTCAAGCTTAAAGGCTTTTAATCAATATTTAATTATTTTTTATAAAAAGTCAAAGTTATAACTATCTCTATCCCATGATACAAGTATATTTCAGAACATTCAATAATCAGAAATAAAAAATACTCCATATAGAGGGGGAAATAATTTAATTGTAATTATTTACCACAACATAGGCATTAATACTTTTTCTATATTTTTATTTTGTGTATAATAAGACGTATGAAAAAGGTTATAACTACATTATTAATATTAATGCTGTCCGTTGTCGGATTATCCGCAAACGCTGACAATTTGCCGATAAAGCAAAAACTAAACGATTCAAGACCGACTTATGCAAACAAGTATTCAATCGTCAGATTTTTCCAAGACCACGTTTACTACGCTAACCAAACGGATTTGGCAAAATTTTTAAAACTGTATTCACCTAAGTATATCAGCAATGACGGGTTCAACATGGAATCCACAACAGAATTGTTTACCGATTTATGGAAACAATATGCAGGGATAAAATACAGAAACAAAGTTAATTCTGTCGCCTTCTACGGTGATACCGCCGTTGTAAACGTATCGGAAGCGGCAGCCGCAAACATCGTTGACGACAACAAAAAAGGTCAATTAAAAAGTTATGTGGATGTAATCTATTACCTTGAGAGAAAAGGCAAAAGCTGGGTAATAACGGGGGAAAATGTTATAACGGAAGCTATTTCAATCACTTGGGGTGATGCAAACAGTGTCGCTATGTTCCTTGAAGCTCCTCAAATGGTAGGTGCGGGAGAAGAATACAGCGCAAAACTTTACATAGCACCTCCGAGCGGTATTTTTGCGATAGCCTCCATAAGCTCCGAAATAGTATCTTATCCGCAAAAACCTCAAAAAGATGTATTTAAGAAATTCGCCTCCGATTATTCATTGGAAAGAATATTTTTAGCAAACGATAAAAATACAAACGAATACGTCGTTGCCTCTATAGGTTACTCAAGACCTACAATGAACGGAGCTACAGGGTTTAACATGAACTTATCAGGTTATGCATGTTTAATAAGAAGAGTAAATGTAGTTCCAAAAAATAACTACATTGAGGTAAAACATGAAGACAAAAAAGTTTAACTTAAATCCCGTTACTTATTTTTTTGCTTGTTTTATCACAATGATTGCTTTTGATATGGTTTTTACAGACTATATCTTACACAATATATTCGTATCCTCGGATTTCAGATTTCTTGATATAGTGTACATAGAAAATACAGGCGCAGCATTCTCATCATTTCCGCATTCGGCCATATTTTTAGCAATAATCTCAATCCTTGCGGTAATCCTAATAATGGCGGAATTATATAGAAATAAAGATAAATATTCTATTCTCACCTGTTTCTTTAGCGCAATGCTGTGCGCAGGAATCACTTGTAACACCTACGAAAGACTGTCACTCGGATATGTCAGAGATTATATAAACCTAAAGTTTATCAAATTCCCCGTTTTCAATATTTCCGATGTTTTAATAAATCTGGGTGTTCTTGCTATAATAGTTTTAATTATTACAAAGAAGTATAAAAATGAAAAAACAGATATTTAGAGCGGATGAGACAGACTCAGGGCTAAGAGTCGATAACTATTTGGCACAAATATTAGAGAATTACTCAAGAACACAAATCCAAAATCTTATAAAATCAGAACATGTTCTTGTGAACGGTAAAACCTGCAAACCGTCACTTTCTCTGCATACGGACGATGAGATAATATGCGAACTTTCAGATGACAACGATATAAAAATTGAGCCTGAAAATATCCCGATAAATGTTGTTTGGGAGGATGAAAATTACACTATAGTAAACAAAACGTCAGGAATGTTAACTCATCCGACCTCTAAAGAAAAGACCGGCACCCTAGTAAATGCATTGTTATACAGATATAAAAATAATCTTTCCGATATAAACGGAACCTACAGAAGAGGGATTGTACACAGGTTAGACAGGAATACATCAGGGCTGTTGATTATTGCAAAAACTAACGATGCACACGAAAAAATTGCTCAAATGATAAAAGACAGATTAGTCGAAAAACGATACAGGGCTATTATAAAAGGATTTTTGGAAGAAAATGTTATTATAAACGAACCTATAGGCAGAAATAAGTCTAACCCTTCAAAAATGTGTGTCACAAAAGATGGCAGACCGTCTTTGACGGAAGTGAACATAATAAAACAATTTCCTGATGCAACTTATGTTGATATAAACTTAAAAACAGGAAGAACTCATCAGATAAGAGTCCACCTCTCTTATATAGGACATCCCATCTACAATGACACTCTGTACGGGTTCGGGAAAATGAGAGTTAAAACGGAAGAGCAGGTACTGCAATCCTACAAATTGAAGTTTATACATCCGTTTACAAACGAACAAATTGAAGTCGAGATTGAACCCGATGAAAAAATAAAAAAAGTTTTATGTTATTTAGAAAGTAAATAAGGAGATATTATGAAAAAATATTTATCAAGCATAGTTTGGCTTATATTGGCAGTTTCCGCAGGATATTTAGCATACAGAACATTTACGCAAATTACACCTCAATTGCAATCGGCAAAAATTCTAGCAGACGAAATTGTATTTGCGTTTGTAAGCGGATTTGCTATTGCTGCAATGATTTATAACTTTATGTACAAAGGGACATCCGAATCTTTAGATATGTATAAAAGAGAGTTAGAAAAGAAATCTATCGGAAAAGAAGAAACTTCTTCCAAAGTTAAAGTATTGGAATCAAAAATAGAAGTTTTGGAAAAAGCTCTGGAAGATGCTTTAAAGAAATAAAAAAAAAGCCGCTCTTTGAGCGGCCTAAATATCGATTTAGTAAGATTAGGTAAGTAAAACTTTTTATTAAGAAATACCTTCGGCGTAATTGAAATCGTCCTTGATATTGTCTGAAAGCATAGATTTGAACGAATCCACATAAGAGTTGATTTCCTGTAACTCGGTAGATAACGTTGTAATCTGGTTGTCTAATTGAGATTCCCAAGCTGAAACTTCTTCTTCTTGAGCTTCATAATAACAATCTACATATTGAACTTCTTCCGTATATTCCGGGATCTCTGTATAATCTACATACGTGTAAGAATCATCCATGTATTTAGTGGTAAAGATATTCTTACATTCTGCACGTAATGCCGAATATTTTGAATTTTTCCAAGCAGCCAAGTCAGAAGTTTCGTAACCTGCCAATGTCTTGCTGTTTTGATATTGGACAAGCTGTGTACTAATCAAGTTCTTACGGTGAACATATGATAATAGTGTTTCGTTTAATGTAGCTTCTGCCATTTCTTCTTACCTTACGGATTAATCTTACATGTATATAAAGTTTTTTCGTTATGTCCGATTTCAAGAGGCATTATTATTGTTACAAAACTTCATATTTTTGTAAAAGTCAAGAATAGCTTGACAAAAGCGGGGTGCTTTATTACTTATTGAAAGATTTTTCTAAATCTAAAAGTTTTTGTTTTATTTCAAGTCCGCCTACATAGCCCGTTAATTTATTATCGGAAGACAAAACTCTGTGACATGGAAGGATTATAGGTATAGGATTTTTATTGCAGGCGGAACCGACAGCACGGGAAGACTTCGGAGCACCCAAGCTCTCTGCTATCTCTTTATATGTTTTAGTTTCGCCGTACGGAATACCCAGCAATTCACTCCAAACGGTTTGCTGAAAATCAGTACCTTTTGGATTAAGAGGTAAGTCAAAAACTTTACGTTTTCCGTCTAAGTATTCGGATATTTGAACAAAAGCTTCTTTTAAAGCCACAGATTCATATTGTTTAGCATCAAGCGGCTGTTTCATATTCATAAAATATACGTTTGTTATAAAACTGTGCTCTTCCGCTATTCCTATTTTACCTATCTTTGTTTGATAATAATAAACCTTTTTCATAATTCAACATCTCTATCTTTTAAATAAATGAAAGGGTAAATATGTCTTAATTTACCCTAAACATTTACACCATTCATTTACCCCTTAACCTTGGATTTTATTCATACAGCAGTTTTTGAATTTTTTACCGCTTCCGCAAGGGCAAGGATCATTACGCCCGACATTTTTATAAGAAATATTCTTTTGTGTCTCTGATAACTGCTGCTCATCATTTTCTTGTTCATCCAACATATTTATTGATGCTGAAAATACTATCGAATGGAATAATACGGAGGTCGAAGAATAAATCTTACGTTTTAAGAACTCCGGTTTATATGTTTCAATCAACGTATCAAGCGTATAATCAGTGCCTAAAACTTCATTTATCTTATCCGTGAAATTAGGATATTTATTTGCAATTCGTCTCAAAATCTTATCTGATATAGCATCGTTTTTAAGGAAGTACTCTATGCAACCTTTTTCATCATTGATTTTTTCGCCTTCAAATATCAGGCAGAAAGTTCTGTAGAACGGAATAGAATAAAGCCCTAATTCTTCATCCGATATAATACCTACGTCATAAAGTTCCAAGTGAGAAGAGAACCCGCCTATTGATTTTTCCAAGAAATTGTTAAATCCGTTATTCAACTCTCTTATCGTGAAATATTTATACTCTTCAAGAGGTTTCTTAGCCGCCTCCATATCGAGGTTCTTGAGTTCATCTTCATCATTCAATACTCCGATAATGGTATCGGCAAATCTGTTTGTTGTGATAAATTCGTCCGTTCCGAATATATCAAGGAATTTCTTGTGCATTGTTTTGATATCGTCAGCAATCTCTTTATCTTTAGCGGGATTATCCTCATATACAAGCCAAGGAGCTTGAATAATCTTTATGATTGCGTATCTTATCGCGTCTTTTAATCTGTTTGACGGGAGCATATTATCAATTCCGATAAGGAAATATTCCTCGTTTAATTTAAAGATACGAGCAACGATAAACTCACCCGGGATTACTCCTCTAAAGCTTGTCATCTTTGTAAGAGATAAAACTGTGTATTCTTTCTCGTTTACAAGATTAAACAAACTAAATCCGTTTTTAAGAATTTTTTCAACTCTAAATATAGAATATTGCGCGGTCAGGAAACTTTTTGCGATATCTTCGCTAGATGCGGTGTTACTTTCAACAAAGAGTTCCGCAACACTCTTTGCAGGTTCGCCCAAGTTTCTTTCAAAAGCATACGGAATAAATAACTTTTCCATCTGTGACGGAGTAGGCTCCTTTACCCCCATAGTCGCTAAATATTCTTTAAAATCTTCTTTTGTTTGCTCGTTTGTCTGAACAAACTCAAACAATTCTTTTATTACACCGTTTATTGCGTTTATCTTATCAATAACAACTGTCATATATCTCTCCAATCTAACTTAAAACAAGATAAAATAAGTATAACACAAGCACAATGTCCGACAAATTATTATACATGCGGGTATAAAATTTGTTCTAAAATCTTAAAAGCCCCTGTTTTATACGGATAACTTGCAATTTTTCCATGAATATATTAGAATTTTAATAAAGAAAGGCATTGAGAAAAGGGAGATGACCCAGAGTATTTATTTTAATTTATTGGTAGTAATACTGTTAATCTTTGCAAACAGTTTCTTTGTAGCCTCTGAGTTTGCTATGGTAAAAGTAAGAAAAACCCGTTTGGAGCAATTATCCTCCGAGGGTAATTCAACGGCTAAACTTGCACTCGGAATGACCGAAGACATAAACGATATGCTTGCAGCCGCTCAGCTCGGTATTACAATTGCCAGCATCGGTTTAGGTTGGATGGGCGCAAAAACAATTGCAGACTTCCTTTACGATATTTTTACGGTAATTTTCCCGTTTATGAGTCATGATATATGTCTTGTAATCGCGGTACCGCTTGCCTTTATTCTTATCACATTTTTTGAAGTTCTTTTAGGGGAACAGATACCTAAATGCATTTCATTACAACACACGGAAAAAATGGCTCTGATTGTTGCACGACCGATGAAAGTTATGATGGTTGTTTTCAAACCTTTGGTATGGCTGCTTGCAACATGCGGAGATAAAATACTTGAATTATTAAAAATTGATTCTGCTGATAAAGAACTTGTCCATACTCCTGAAGAATTGGATATGCTTGTTGATGCAAGCTATAACGAAGGCGCTTTGAACGAAACGGAGGCAGAAATGCTCCATAATATGTTCAACTTCTCCGACCATACGGCAAAACAGGTTATGACTCCGAGAACGGATATGGTTTGTATTGAATCCGATACCCCGATAAACGAAATAGAAAAGTTTATGGCAGAAAACCAATACACAAGATATCCTGTCTATGAAGAAAATATTGATAAAATAATCGGATTTGTCCACGTAAAAGATTTATATACAAAGATAATAGAGAACAGAAATATTACTCTGAAAGAAATAGTTCGTCCGATTATGCTCGTACCTGAGACAATGACACTTGATAAACTCGTTATAGAGTTCAGAAAACGTAAAAGCCAAATCGGGATTGTAGTTGATGAATTTGGCGGAACATCAGGGCTTGTAAGTTTGGAAGACGTCATCGAAGAAATCGTGGGCGAAGTTCAAGACGAATTTGACCAAGACGAAGAAATAGATATTAAAGAAGTTGCGCCTAATACTTACGTCGCTAATGCAATGATGAGAATTGACGAAATTGCGGAATTTTTCGGCATAGAAGAAAATCAATTTGATTTTGATGATGTAGAAACAATCGGCGGACTTGTTGTAAAAATATTAGGCAGAATTGCCCAAGTCGGAGATGTTGTAAAAATCGACGCTCAAGGCTTGAAGTTTACGGTACAAAAAGTTGAGGGTGCCCGTATAACAAGACTTGTTATCCAAAAATATGAACCTATCCCTCAAGAAAATAACGAAGCCGTAAAACAGGAAAATAACAAAGAATAAGAACGGTAAAGAATATCACATTATATTCTGACAGCCTTATTTTATTTACCCTAATTGAACATCTTAACGGCTCTGTCCAATATTCCGAGGCAGTATGAAATAATTATCCCGTAATTCGTAATCGGAACATGGTATTTATTTGCAATTAATATTCTTGAGAGAACCTCTTTTCTGTTCGTCATACAGGCTCCGCAGTGGATAATAAGTTTATACGGAGTTATATCAGGGAAATCGTGTCCCGTCTTATAATCAAAATCAAGTTCAAACCCGAGTTTTTTCTGTAAAAGTTTCGGTATCTTTACCCTTGCAATATCATCATCTATTGCGTGGTGGGTGCAGCTTTCCAAAACCAATACTTTATCTTGAGGCTTTAGCGTTTTAACAGCGTTTGCTCCATTTATAAACGCATTCAAATCACCTTTTAATCGTGCAAAAAGTATTGAAAAGGAAGTTAAATCAATATCATTAGGCACAATCTCGTTAACCTCTCTGAATGCCTGAGAATCCGTCACAACCATTCTCGGCTTTGTTTTCAGATTATCTAAAACCGTTTTTAGGTTATTTACTTGAGTAACAACGGATATACAGTTATTATCCAATACATCTCTTATGGTTTGTACCTGCGGTAAAATCAACCTGCCCTTCGGTGCCTCTTTATCTATAGGAGTAACAAGTACGACAAAATCCGATTTATCCAGTTTGTCTCCTATAATTGAGGGCGGAGTAACGAAATCATCAGGAACTATCTTTACCAATTCTGATACAAATATATCAGTAATGTTTTCCGTTTTCGTAGCGGACAGTTCACATACATTTTTCGTATAATTGTATATTTCGTTCAATTTATCATCTGATATTTTTTCAATATCGGATTTATTAATAATAACAATATACGGAATTTTTAATTCCTTAAACTTATCCGTAAGCCCTATTTCATAATCAGTAAACCCGACAGCCGTAGTTATTAAAACAGCAACATCAGTCCTGTTTAAGACCTTCATAGTCTTTTCAATTCTTTGTTCGGACAAATCAGTGGAATCATCAATCCCTGCGGTATCCAAAAAAGTAACAGGTCCAATTGGAAAAAGCTCTGTCGATTTTTCGACAACATCAGTAGTTGTCCCTTTTTTGTCGGACACAATAGAGACATCCTGCGCCGTCACTGCATTCAGGAATGAGGATTTGCCGACATTTGTACGTCCGAAGATTGAAATATGTAATCTTAATGATTTTAAAGCTTTCATAATTACAGTCATTATAGCACAATTTTACAATAGATGAATTTATGAATACTGCGGGCATGGAAAAGCGAGCCCTACACATTTGATTTTCTCTACTTTACTTTACTACTTTATTTACCTCGCCCCTGATGAAAATTAGACTAATTTCTTTTGTTATGTTATACTCATAAGAGAAGAATGTTTAGTGAGGAGAGTTTAGTGATTATAGACAGACAGAAAAAACGTTCGGCAAGAGGAGCTTTTGGTCAGGCACTTGCTGATTTAGGTAAAACCAATAAAAACATTGTGGCATTGGATGCGGATTTATCGGCATCAACCCAAACAAAGATTTTTGCAAAAGAATTTCCTGACAGATTCTTTGACGTAGGTATCGCAGAACAAGATTTGGTCGATACTGCGGCAGGATTATCAACAACGGGAAAAATTCCTTTTGTAGCAACATTCGCTGTATTTGCAACCGGCAGAACGTACGACCAAATCAGAAACACGGTTTGTTATTCTAATTTCAACGTAAAAATTGTCGGAACTCACGGCGGTTTGACGGTAGGCGAAGACGGTGCAACACACCAAGCATTGGAGGATATCGGTCTAATGTCTAATCTTCCTAATATGCACGTTATTGTTCCTGCTGATTATGCAGAAACTTATTCCGCTATCAAATATGCGGCAGAACACGAAGGACCTTATTATATAAGAGTTTCCAGAGCAAGCTTACCTGATATATTTGAAGACGGCTATGAAATTTCTCCTAAAGGAAAAGTCCTCAGAGAAGGCAAAGACGTAACAGTTATTACTAACGGGGAAACTTTGGCAGAATGTGTAGAGGCAGCGGAAGAATTAAAAGACAAAGGTATAGACGTAGAATTAATCAACATGCCGTTTGTAAAACCGTTTGACCAAGAAACGGTTATCAATTCCGCAAAGAAAACAGGGCTCGTTGTAACTGTTGAAAACCACTCCGTAAAGGGTGCGTTAGGCAGTGCAGTATGTGAAACATTATCTGAATTTAACCCGACAAAGGTTATCAGAATGGGCGTACACGACAGTTTTGGAAGAAGCGGTACGGCTGATGAACTTATGAAATATTTCGGGCTTGATAAAGAAAGTATAGTAAAGAAAATAGTAGAGATTAAAAAATGATACAATTAAGATCGGTTACTAAAAAATACAAAAATAATTACGCTTTAAAAAATGTTACTCTTGACATTATGTCAGGAGAGTTCGTATTCATTACAGGTGCATCGGGAGCGGGAAAATCCACTTTGATGAAACTTCTTTACAAAGAAGAAGTTCCGACAAGCGGAACAGTTTTAATCGGCGGGATAAATATTGCAAACCTTCCGTCGGATAAGGTTCCTAACCTCAGAAGATGCATGGGAATTGTATTTCAGGATTATAAACTTTTACCGAATATGTCCGTATATGATAACGTTGCATACGTAATCAGAACACTCGGTATGAGTACAAAAGAAATACAAACCAGAGTATTCGGAGCGTTAAAAATTGTAGGATTAATGGACAAGAGAAACTCCAGACCAACAGAGCTTTCGGGTGGTGAACAACAGAGAGTAAGTATTGCAAGAGCAATCGTCAACGGGCCTCCGTTACTAATTGCGGACGAACCTACCGGAAACCTTGATCCTGCAAACTCTTTGGAAATTATGAATATTTTGGACCAAATTAATAAAAGAGGTATTACCATTATTGTATCTACACACGATAAGAGTATGGTTAATTACTTCAAAAAACGTGTTTTAACGCTTGATAAAGGCGAAATAATCAGAGATGTACAGGAAGGTACCTATGAGTAGGAAACAAGCACTAAAAAATCAATTTAAAGAATATATGCCAAAAGACTGGCTCGCGGATATAAGAATTGTCTACCGTATATGTATGGAGGCAGTGAACGATATTAAACGTACAGGATTTATGAATATTGTCATTATTACCACAATGGCGGCAATATTATCAATCTTCGGGGCTTTGTTCCGCTCTACGCTTTCGCTTGCACAATTTGCAAACGAATTGGGCTCAATCCTTGAGGTTTCCGCTTATCTTAAAAACGGAGCTCCGGCACCCGAGATGGCTCAACAGTTCTCAAGAATAGACCACGTTATAAACGTAAGAGTAATTCCGAAGGAACAATCTTGGAAAGATATGAGAAAACAAATGGATTTGCCTCGTATAAGCAATCCTTTGCCTGATACTTTACGTATTAAAGTAGATGATATTAACTACATTGACAATGTAATCGTACAAGTAAAGAAAGATCCGAGAGTCGAGAGCATAAACTATGCGGAAGCTTTCGCAAAGAAACTGCAATTGATAACCCACGTTGTTAATACTACAACCATTATTGTTACTTTGATTGTAGCTATGCTCACAATTACCATTATCAATAACACTATTCAACTGGTTATTCAATCAAGAAAAGATGAGATTGAAATAATGAGGCTTATGGGTGTAAGTAACTGGTATATCAGGATTCCGCTTGTATTGCAGGGTGCGTTTTACGGGTTGGCAGGGGCACTGATTGCCTTGATACCGTTACACTTTGTACAAGTATCACTCGCTAAGGTTAACAGTTTCTTCCTGATACCTACTCCGCTAATGGGCGAAGCAATGATTGTCGGAACACTGTTAGGTGTCGGCATCCTATTCGGTGCTTTGGGAAGCTTACTCTCTATCAAGAAACATTTACAAGTATAAGAGCAGGGGTAAACAGGGGTAAATCTGTACTCATTGCGTTATTGTGCCTTAATGCGGATATAATATGAAAGGAAAAATAAATGTTAAATACAAACGATACGGTTTTATTTATAGTTGATGTTCAGGACAGATTAGTCGGAATGCTCAAAAACAGCGAAGAAATCGCAAAGAATAACATGATTTTGGCAAAGACAGCTAAGGTTTTAGGAGTTCCAACCATTGCATCCGAACAATATCCAAAAGGATTGGGCTCTACAATTTATGAAGTCAGAGAACTTATTAACCCTGAAAATGTTTTTGAAAAAGCTTCTTTCTCTGCTTTGGACGAAGAAGGAATAAAACAAAAATTACACGAATTAAACCCGAAAAATATTATTTTGACAGGGATTGAGTCACACATTTGTGTTTATCAAACAGCGTTAGCATTAATGAATGAAGGTTATAACGTTTATGTCGTAAAAAATGCCGTAGCAAGCAGAAAAACAAAAGATTACAGAACATCATTAGAGCTGATGAGAGACTTTGGGGCTAAATTAACCTGTGTTGAGACAGTTTTGTTCGAATTGTTAAAGACATCAAAACACCCTAATTTCAAAGAAATACAAGCTTTGATTAAATAGTTTGTATTTGATGTTAAAATAACGTTGGTGCGGTAGTGACCGCACCCTACTCTACAAGTAACCTATTGACAGCTTTATAGCATTAATATAAGACATTAAATAACTGATTTTTATAGGATGTATTAGCAATAACCTCTCAAAATAGGGTGTGGTCACTACCGCACCGGCTAAACAGAACAAATACACATTAGGAGTATAAAATGAAAGAATTTGAAGAAAAATCATATAAAGTATTTGATATGTTCAGTAATCACTGGGCTCTTGCGACTGCAGGTAATATCAAAGATTTTAATACCTGCGTAATCGGGTGGGGCAGTCTTGGCAATATCTGGGGCTCGGGCAAAACCAACAAACCCATTGTGACTGTGTATATCCATCCGGCACGTTACACCAGTGAGTATATGAGAAAATACGATACCTTCACCGTAAGTTTTTATCCGAAAGAATACAGAAGAGCTCTCGGATATTTGGGGACTCACTCCGGTCGTGACGGTGATAAAATAACCCCGTCAGGTTTAACTCCCGTGTCATTCGGTGACGGTGTAACCTTTAAAGAAACTGAATTAACTTTCTTATGCCGTAAAATTTATCAAAATCAATTTTCAAAAGAAGGACTAGCGGACGACATAAAAGAATATTATGCGGCTAATCCGAAACTGTATCCGTCTGACAGTGCCGACGGTTGGCAGCCTCATTATATGTTTATCGGTGAGATTCTTGAGGTTGAAGATAAACAAGGATAAATCAAAATAAAACCGTTTTTCTTGATAAAACCCGCGATTTTTGATAAAATTGAGTCTGTGAGGTCATATGAAAAAATCAGAGTTGGATTTATCGAATTTGAAAAACAGTTTAAATACATTGATTGAATGTTATTCGGATTATACAAAGCAAGAAGATGAAAAAATGAAATCTTATATTCAAGATGCTTGTGTAAAAAGATTCGAATATACATATGAAACCGCAAAGAAAATTATGAATAAGTTTTTGAAAAAGGAATATGATAAATCGGATTTAGACTTATCAATAAACAATATATTCAGAGAAATGTATGGTCTTGGGTTAATAGAAAATTTCGACCATTGGACTGATTACAGGTTAAAACGAAATTCCTCCTCACATGAATACAATTTAGCAAAATCAGGAGAAATTATTGATATTATCTCTGATTTTATAAACGATGTAAAATATTTGATTACCTCCCTCGAAGGAGTACTGACGGATGATTAAGGGTATCACCTCTACGGAAGAAGAAATTATAAAATCTATTTTACAAAAATATCCCTATGATTTTTATTATTACGGTTCCAGAGTAAAAGGGGATTTTTCAAAATCTTCCGATTTGGATATTTTATTAAAGAGTGATAAAGAAATTCCATATTCCGTAATTGACAACATTGAATTAAAATTTAACGAAAGCAAAATACCATATATCGTCAATATTTCGCAATATGCAACTATGGATAAAAACTTTTATAATCTGATAAAAAAAGATTTAATTAAGGTATAGAAATTATCCTTTTTAAATTGCATTAACTAAAAGGTCTGCTTTTACAAATTCATGCTTTACATCAGCCCTGTTTTAGAGTAAAATTGAGGTGTCATTTAGTGAAAAATAGGATAGAGAGATGAGTAATCCAAAATATAAAAGAGTTCTGTTGAAGGTCAGCGGAGAAGCTCTTTTGGGCAGTCAGGAATTTGGTATTGACTATGAACCTGTTGAGATGATGGCACATGAGATTAAAACCATCCTTGATATGGGTGTACAGGTAGCTGTTGTAGTCGGAGGCGGAAACATTTTCCGCGGAATGAAAAACAGTGCTAAACTCGGAATGGACAGAGTATCGGGCGACTATATAGGAATGCTTGCAACGGTTATGAACGCTGTTGCTCTGCAAAGCGCCTTAAAGAAAGCCGATATTGATTGTCGTGTACAATCCGCAATTACTATGCGCCAAATAGCTGAACCGTACATCAGACACAGAGCAATAAGACACCTTGAAAAAGGCAGAGTCGTTATATTTGCTGCAGGAACAGGCAACCCGTTCTTCACAACAGATACGGCGGCAGCCTTGAGAGCATCCGAGATTGATGCGGAAGCTATGCTTATGGCTAAAAACGGTGTAGACGGAGTCTATGACGATGATCCGAGAGTTAATCCGAATGCTAAGAAATTAGACAACATCAAGTATTCCGATATTCTTCATAACGATTTGAAGGTTATGGACTCGTCGGCATGCACTTTGTGTGAACAAAATAATATTCCTATTATAGTTTTTGATTTCAATGCAAAAGACAGCTTGAAAAAGATTATGGACGGCGAAAAAATCGGAACTTACGTAGGAAAATAATAAAAAGGGGAATACCCCTAACAATATCTGATTGTATTTAGAATAAAAAGAAAGAGGTAAAAATGTCAGAAGCAGTTGAAGCGTTATTAAAGACAGGTAAAGACAAAATGGAAAAAGCTATTGCACAGCTAAAAAGAGAGTTTTCAACCGTAAGAACGGGACGTGCTAATCCCGGAATTTTGGACAGAGTCCAAGTAGACTATTACGGTTCCCCTACGCCGTTAAGACAAATGTCTCAAGTAACGGTTCAAGACGGTACGACACTGGTTATCACACCTTATGACAAATCAATCTTAAAAGAGATTGAAAAGGCTATTATCAAGGCGGATTTGGGTATCGCTCCTAACAGTGACGGTATCTGTTTAAGATTAAACTTCCCGCCTTTGACTGAAGACAGAAGAAAAGAAATTGCAAAATCAGTTAAGAAAATGGGCGAAGAAGCTAAAGTTGCAGTAAGAAACATCAGACGTGATATGGCTGACGGTTTGAAAAAATCAGAAAAAGCCGATAACATCCCTGAAGATATGGTTAAGGATTATCAAGACAAAATCCAAAAAATGACCGATAAATATACAGGTATTATCGACGCTGATGTATCTGAAAAAGAAAAAGAAGTTATGACAGTATAAGAAGAGAGTATAAATAAACAGTGAGTCAATCTTATGATTCACTGTTTATTATAATTTTATTGAATGGGTTGGAATTATGGATAAAACATTGATGTCAAGAGTAACAACAGGGTTAATATTAGGATTTACCGTTTTATTTGCATTACTTGCAGGCGGTATATGGTTATTCCTATTAACACTGCTTATCGTTATACTCGCAACAAAAGAGTATGTATGTATTTTAAAGCACAAAGGGTTTTATCCGAGTTTCAAAGTTATTCTTTTTGCGGATATATTATTCGCACTGCTCGCTTATTTGAACAGATTTAACCTGTTATCAGCTGCAGTAACGATTGCATCAATAACCGCATTTATGTGGGTATTATTCAAAGGCAGACAGCCTTATATCGCAAATGTTGCAACTACAATATTAGGTTTCGTATACGGCGGATTGTTCCCGCTATACTTAATCTTTTTAAGAGATATCGGCTCACAGCCGACATACAATTATTTAATAAAATCAACGGGAGATTGCGCAGGTCGCGGTTATGTATTGTTATTGTTCTTCACCGTTATGATAACGGATATCGGATGCTATTATTTCGGCAGACATTTCGGCAAACACAAACTCGCTCCGATTATCAGCCCTAATAAAACGATTGAAGGCTCTATCGGCGGAACATTCTGTGCATTGGTTATGGCGCTTATAATTGCTTATATGATTAAATTACCTGTTTATCACGCAATAATCGTAGCTATTTTGATTGCAATGTTTGCACAAATCGGCGACCTTTGCGAATCATTGATAAAACGTGATGCGGGCGTAAAAGATTCAAGCAATATTTTACCGGGGCACGGCGGATTCTTAGACAGAACAGACAGTTATGTATTCACGCTCCCTGTATTGTATTACTATTTCCAATATTTTGTATATGATACAAACACGGTAACAGCCATCAAATCATTTATACAAGGGTTAATGTAATGAGTTTTAACTTACTTGATGTTGAATGTGAAAACAAAGATAATCTGAAATTAGCATTTACACATCCTTCATATTCAAAAGAAAATTCCTTATCACGCCTTAAAAGTTATGAACGTTTAGAGTTTCTCGGAGATGCGGTTCTGAAACTCGCAATCTCGGATTTGTTGTATAAAAAATATCCCGAATATGAAGAAGGCGAACTTTCTAAAATAAGGTCAATTCTTGTGTCTGACGCAACATTGAGCCTTATCGCAAAAGATATAAACCTGCAAGATAAAATGATACTGGGCGCAGGCGAAGAACACACGGGCGGAAGAGACAGAGAATCAAATATTGCATGCACAATGGAGGCGGTATTCGGAGCCTACTTTTTAGACGGCAAATATAAAGATGTTGAGAGATTTTTGAAAGAAAACCTGCTTCCTAAAGCCGACGACATAGAATCACATTTTGAAAAATACAATGCTAAAGCTGTACTGCAGGAATATACTCAAAAACGGAATAGCGAACTGCCCGAATATACTATTGTAAACACACTTGGACCGGCACATAATCCTATCTTTGAGGCGGAAGTATCTTATGAAGGCAAAGTATTGGCACGAGGAAAAGGCAAATCAAAGAAGGAAGCCCACCAAGACGCAGCCTACAAAGCATGTCAGAAATTGAAAATAATAAAATAAACGGTGAAAAAATGGAAGATAAAAAAACAGACAAAATTATAGTAGCACCATCAATATTATCCGCAGACTTTGCGAATTTGGAACGCGACATAAAAACGGTTGCAAAAGCAGGCGCAGAATGGGTTCATATAGATGTAATGGACGGGCATTTTGTCCCTAATATTACAATCGGGGTTCCCGTTGTAAAATCGATAAGACAAATTACGGATTTAACATTAGATGTACATTTGATGATAGAAAATCCCGAAAAATATGTTGATGCTTTCGCTGACGCGGGCTCCGATATTATAACGGTACATTATGAGGCAACAAAAGATAAAACGGAAGACGTTTTAAGGCAGATAAAGAAGAGCGGATGTCTCGCAGGGCTGTCAATCAAGCCAAAAACAGGAGTTGATGAGATAAAGCAATACATCGGTTTGGCTGATTTAATTCTCGTTATGACGGTTGAACCGGGATTTGGCGGACAAAAATTCATGCAGGATTGCGCGGACAAGCTGCCTGAAATAAAAGCGTTGCAAAAAGAAGGTCAATATTTAGAGGTTGACGGCGGAATAAACGCCGAGACATCAAAATATTGCACAAAAAGAGGCGCCAATGCGCTCGTTGCGGGAAGTTATGTATTCAAAAGCGACAATATAGAAGAGGCTATATCTTCGTTAAGATAAATAACAAAAACCCGTAACATTAGGCTTTACATATTGAAAAAAGCCGACTGATTTAGTACAATAAAAACATTGAATAGTAAAAAAATGAGAGGATTTATAAGATGAAATTACACATGCATGTGCTCATAGCGTTAGGTTTAGGTATTAAACGTAATTGGCACATATTCTTTGGCTTGATTGCCGGTGTTATTGTCGGTATTTTCCTGCAAGCACACCAAAATCCGATTATTATGGGGTTATTAACCGTAATCGGACAATTATTTATCAGATTAATTCAAATGATTGTTATCCCGCTCGTTATATCGGCGATTGTCATAGGTATAACAAGTGTTGGTGATAATAAACAGCTCGGTAAATTCGGATCAAAGATGATTATATATTACGGTATAATCACTGTTGCAGCCGTCACAATCGGAGCTGTTTTAGCATTAGTATTCAAACCCGGGCTCGGTGCTGCGCACTATATCGCACAAGGTACGGCAGCCAACATTCAACACACTGTTGCATCTACAATACATGCTCAACAAGGACAATTGTTACAAATGTTCTTGAATTTAGTTCCGAAAAACCCGCTTGATGCAATTGCTCACGGAGATATGGTTCAAATCATTGTATTTACTTTAATCTTTGCGGTTGCTTTGGCTAAGGTTGGCGATGTAAACAGACCTTTGGTATCGTTCTTTGAATCGGTATTTGCCGCAACAATGAAAGTTACCGATTGGATTATGTACTTAGCTGCACCCGGTGTATTTGCATTAACAGCATTGGCTGTTTCATCATTCGGAGCAGACATATTCATTTGCATATCAAAATACTTGATGGTATTGGCATTAGGGTTCTCAATCCAATTATTCGTTGTTTACCCGCTGTTCCTGAAAGTATTTTCAAAAGTACCTGTTCTTATGCTTTATGCAGCAATTGCAGAAGCAATGATGGTTGCTTTCGGAACGGCAAGTTCTTCCGCAACATTGCCTTTGACTATTGCTTGTTGTGAAAAGAGAGGTATTTCTCATAAGGTATCAAGCTTTGTATTGCCGTTAGGTGCTACATTGAACATGGACGGTACAGCTTTATTGCAGGTTGTAGCCGTTATATTCTTAATGCAGGCATACGGAGTTCCTGTATCATTGCTTATGGTTGTTCAAATCGCATTGTTGGCAATTGTTGCATCTTCAACAAGTGCAGGTATCCCTGGAGCAGGCTTAATTACAATTGCTCTTGTATTGAATAACTTAGGCTTGAGCCCTGAACAATTGGTTGCAGGTTTCGCATTTCTGTTCACAATAGAAAGAGTTACGGATATGATGAGAACATTGATAAACGTAACATCAGATGCCGTTGTTGCAGCTGCTATTGCGGATAACGAAAACGAAATCAATTACGATTTACTGACAAATCCTGCAGCATATAACGAAATCATCTAACAATGATAATAAAATCAATAAAAAGAAGTTGTCTTGAACAAAGACAGCTTCTTTTTTATTGTAAAAAAGCTTTAATGACTATACTTTTTGAGCCCGATACACTATAATATAGATAACGTTTAAATAAACAAAAAAAAAGAAAGAGAATAAAAGGAATGAAAAACAGTATTTTATTTGTCGGTGAAAATTACCCGAAATGGGCGGAAGAGTTAGAGAAAAGCTTTAATCTAAGAAAAGAACCAAACACATTGAAAGCTTATATGTCAATCTTTGAGTCCGTTCCTGACGCAATAATATATAATGTTTCGGATTTGTTTTACGACGGATTTTATATGTACTCTTTATTGAACAAAAAAGACAGTACTAAGAAAATTCCTTTTATTTTGACAGGAAAGGAACTCCCTGAAAATATCGATTTCAAAAACGCAGTTAAGGCTGACGCAGATTTTAAAAAAAATGCCGAGGATAACATAAATAAAATTATTTCGGATAAAAAATTATCCGATGAGGACAAAGCCTCAATCAAAAAAGATGAACCGAATACGAACGACATCCAAGATTATACAAAATGTATTTTGGAAGAGTTGTTACTCGCCTCTGCAATAACGGAAGAGTTTAAAACATTGATAGATTCTATGAACTTTGAGAACGTGTTAGTCGAAAACATCTTCAAGATAATCAATAAATACTTGGATTACGATGTCGCGGGGATATTTATAAACGATTCGGACGAATCTTCAAGGAATGTATTGAGCCTATCGGTTCCGCACAATAATGTAACGGTTGAGACTACAAACGCAATAAGAGATGAATTTTTCGATGAAATGGAAAAATACAAACGCGTAAACGAAATCCAATGTAATTTAACAGTGGGCAATGTTGCGGAAAAGAGCGATATAACGGCAAGGGATTTCAAATTTGCAAAAATTATACCTTACAAATACGATGATAAGTTGACGGGCGGAATATTCTTCTGCTCGACAAAACAACCTGATGTTTGGCAAAATATGTTCTTTGAAGTTATAAAACGCGAAATGGACGCAGTTTTAAAACTCAAATATTTGTTCAACGAACAGGCAAAGAATGCGTTTAAGGATCCAATGACAGGGTTATATACAAGACAATTGTTTGATTCCAACCTTGAGAACGAATTTTTCAGAGCAAGACGTTATGTCTTCAATTTCTCGCTTGCTATGCTCGATGTGGATTATTTAAGCAAGATAAACGAGGAATACGGAAAAGACTTCGGGGATTACGTTTTGACGGAATTAAGCAACGTATTAAAAAATGTATTCAGACGTACCGACCTTATCTACAGATACGGCGGAGAAGAAATAATTATTTATCTGCCGTCCACGCCTATCACAAAGGCGCTAATCCCGATTGAACGTTTGCGCGATAAAATAGCAAACCATAAGTTTGAAAAAGACGGCAAAAGCGCGAAAGTAACCGTAAGTATCGGATTATGCGCAAATTATTCTAAGTTTACGGAGCCGATACAGCTTTTGGACGGGGTTGCTAATGCAATGATGAGGGCTAAAGAGAGAGGAAGAAACAAAGTTGACATCTTTGAATAATATTCTTGATAAAGCCTGCAAAACCCATGATTTGGAAAAGGAAGAAATTGTTGAGCTGTTAAATTCCGACGGGAAAGAGTTGTACAAACGCGCCGACGAAGTAAGAAAAGAATATGTCGGGGATGGAGTACACCTGCGCGGACTGATTGAGTTTTCAAATATATGTAAACAGCAGTGCAAATATTGCGGTTTGCGCTCGCCTAACAACGATGTAAAGCGTTATCGGCTTGAACCTGATGAAGTTATCAAGTATGCAAAAAAAGGCGCTGATTTGGGCTATAAAACGCTTGTATTACAATCAGGCGAGGACAGCTACTTTGATGTCGATAAAATGTGTTATATCGTGTCCGAGATAAAAAAGAACGATGTTGCGGTAACCTTGAGCATAGGAGAACGCACGAGAGAAGAATATAAGGCAATGCGCGAGGCGGGTGCCGACAGATATTTGATAAGGATTGAGACATCGGACAAAGATTTGTACAAAAAAATGCACCCGAATATGAGCTATGACAACAGAGTCAGATGCCTCAAAGACATCAAAGAACTGGGCTATGAAGTCGGGACGGGGTGTCTTGTGGGGCTGCCGGGGCAGAGTGTTGAATCTCTCTCGGGAGATATTTTGTTCTTTAAAGATATCGGAGCCGACATGGTAGGCGTCGGACCTTTTATTCCGCACCCGAAAACACCTTTAAAATCTGAATTAAATCCGAAAAATTTCGATATGGCACTAAAGATAATGGCAATCACCCGTTTGATATTGCCATATGATAACATCCCCGCAACTACGGCAATGGAGACAATAAACCCTAACGGCAGAATGATTGCGCTGCAGAGCGGGGCAAATGTCGTTATGCCGAATATTCTGGATAGTGAGTATAAACTCAAATACGAGATTTATCCGGGGAAAATTTGCCTTAATGACCGCGGTGAAAAATGCCGAGGCTGTATAGAAGCAAAGATTAATTCAATCGGCAGATACGTCGCTAAAGATAAGGGGTTTAGGAAACATAAGGCAAACTCCGACAAAGATTAGTAACATGTTGACTTCTAACTAATCCAAAACTATCGCTTGACATTATCTTTTGAGCAAGTAGAATAATTAATATGTCACGAGCCCCCATCGTCTAGAGGCCTAGGACAACACCCTTTCACGGTGTAGACAGCAATTCGAATTTGCTTGGGGGTACCATTTTAAAAAGCCACTCTGTGAGTGGTTTTTTTAGTGCTTATAGCGCAGATTTCCGCGGTTCTAATATTTCAAAGGTTATTCATTATAACCGTTTTAAAAACGTCATAATTGTATTATGGCGAAAAGTCAAACGGCGTCATGGGGTTTACTAATCTTCTAAAACATCACGCCTTTGTACATCAATAATAGCAAGCGGAATATATTTTAGTAAATCAGATGCAAGTACCGAATACTCGCTCAACATTCCCGAGGCTATCTCTCCTGCTTTGCCGTGCAAATAAACAGCCAGTTTTGCAGCCTCAAAGTTAGACATCTTCTGCGCACATAACCCCGCTATCATGCCTGTCAAAACATCCCCTGTTCCTGCCTTAGCGAGTGCGCTGTTGCCCGTATTATTTACATAAATATCTTTTTCTTTAGAGCAAACAACCGTGCTATGCATTTTTAAAACCGTTGTGCATCCGTATTTATCAGTAATCTCTTTTGCATACTGTATAGGCTTATCCAAGATATCTGAAACTTCCGCCTTCAAAAGTCTTGATGCCTCTTTTGGGTGCGGAGTCAAAATAAGGTTTTCAGGGAGCTTTGTATCTTCCTTCATCTTAGATAACAAATTCAGCCCGTCCGCGTCGATTATAACAGGTACAGCCAAGCTTGAGACGGTCTCCAATATTGATTTAAACAGTATTGATACGCTCAATTCCGTAGACAAACCGCAACCTATTGAGATAACGTTATAATCAGGTATTTTCTTCTTTAAATTCTCTAACGGCAAATAAACAATATCGGACGTTCTCAAGGATACCGTATGCAATACCTTTGGAGAACTGGATAATGCAACATAACCGCAACCGACTTTAAGAGCCGATATAGAGGACAAATACGCAGCTCCGGTAAAAAACTCGGAACCCGCAATATTCAGAACCTTGCCGAAAGTTCCTTTATTGGAAAATTGTTCTCTTTTAGGAAGTTTAAATTCCATTCTGTTTAATCACCTCATATACGGCTACAGCTACCGAATTTGATAAATTCAGGCTTCTTTGTCCTTCTTTCATAGGCAAAGTAACCGCAGTATCCCTTGTTACATATTCTTTTGGCAAACCCCTTGATTCGGGACCGAATACCAAAAAATCTCCGTCTTTATACTTTACATCAGTATATAATTTTTTGCTCTTTGTTGTCAAATAGTAAAATGTAGCCTCGGGAAATCTCTCCTGCAAATCTTCTATCGTGTGCACTCTCTCAATATGCACGCTGTCCCAATAATCAAGCCCCGCATGTTTAGTGTATTTATCAGAGAGAGAAAAACCGAGTTTCCCTATCAAATACAAATCGGCACCCGTACATGCGCATAATCTTGCAATATTACCCGTATTTTGAGGGATTTCAGGTTCATACAAAGCTACATTAATCGTTGCCATATTATGCCTTAGCCTCGCTGTCACCTACAACATATTTTGCCTCAAGTACTACAGGCAACCCTCTGACTACGCAAAGAACGATTGCGATTATTGCTAACCAGTAACCCAATCTGTACATAGGACCTGAATAAGCCTCTAAGCAAGGTACCTGAGATGCGATAATAACGATAAACGCCAAAACTTTAGCTACGGCATAAGTTATTCTCATAAACTTTGAGCCCGTTATCCATTTGCATATAGGATTACGCTGCATACCAAACGGAGTTAATCCCTTTTCCATAGCAGCACTTCTTATCGTATCCGTTATAAAACCTCTTGTTAAAGCGACAAGCGGGAACCATAAAGGAAGTAAATCCATATAAGCAAATACTACCCAATAAGTGTTCTCAACGATTCTGTCACTCATAATATCCAACAGAGCACCAAGTTTTGATTGCTCGTTAAGCTTTCTTGCCAAATATCCGTCCAATCCGTCCAGTGAAAATGCAAGTATTGTCAAAACCAATGCCCAAATACCCGCCGTAGAACTGTCGGTGAATACAACAAATAAATATACACCTATGAACATCAAAAATACTCTGAATATTGTTACAAAATTAGCCAATTTTATCTCCTTATTATTTATTTTATAGCGTTGGTGCGGTGGTGACCGCACCCTACACTTTTATTTAATTCGTAATTCATTATGTCATTGTCAGGCAGTGCCTGACCTACATACTAGGAGCATTACTCTTTATTTGCCCCGTTTTTGTTTTGTTCTTGAAAGAGCGAAACTCTTTTTGTCTAACTTAGCCAAGTCACCGCCAAGCATTACTTTTTCAGCTTCTTCCAAAATCTTGGTTACATTGTAGCCGTTTTCTCCGTCAGAACGAGCCTTGTGACCTTGTTCACAACATCTGATGAAGTGTTGGCATTCCAACTTCAACGGTTCAATCTCTAAGTAATCTACAGGAATATCCTGTGCCTTGCCCTCAGCGAAGTTATCATACAAGGTCAACTTGTTTTCAGGTACCGTATCATCCATTATTGCGGTTGCCTTAGTACCTCTGACAAGCAATTTTACATATTTTTGAGGGGTAATCCAACTATCGGAAATATAGCCGATTACACCGTCTTCAAACTCGATACAAATATGGGTTATATCCATAATAACGTTCTTTTCGGTTGAACATCCGACAGCAGACATAACTCTTACAGGGTGTTTGCCTGTTACATAAGATATCATTGAAACATCATGCGGAGCCAAATCCCACATAACACTTCTGTCGTTTTTGAAATAGTTAACATTCAATCTGTCACTTTGAGCGTAAACGACATCACCCAACTTACCCTCTTCAATCAACATTTTCAATCTGTTTACTGCAGGGTGATATAAAAGCAAGTGACCTACCATAAGAATAAGCCCTTTTTCGTTTGCTAAATCCATAAGGTCTTTAGCTTCTTGTGCAACGGTTGAGATAGGTTTTTCAACATAAACGTTTTTACCTGCCTCAAGCATCTTTTTAACAATACCGTAGTGAGTATGGCTCGGAGTAACAACCGCAACACAAGTAATTTCAGGATTATCTATAATCTCTTGCATATCACTTATAACATTTACTGTAGGATACAGTGTTTTTATCTTCTTTCTTGTTTCTTCATCTAAATCACATACCGTATCAAGTACGTTCAAATTAAAGAAGTTACGGACAATGTTCTTTCCCCACATTCCGTATCCGATTACCGCTACTCTTGCTTTCTTATGCTGCATATTATTTACCTCTGTTCATTCCCTCTTGTCAGGGAACCACCCCCTGACTCTTATTGTTTGTGCTCTGACTTATTTCAACAAAATATTATCTATAAGTCTTACTCCGTGTACTCTGCAAGCTATCAGAACTAACGTATTGTCATCAGCCTTTGTTTTATCTTCCAAATTGTCTTTGTCAACAAATTCAAGATATTCCAAATCATGATTTTCATTCAAAAACTTTAACGAAGTTTCTTTTAGTGCAGAAATATCTGTTATGCCTTTATTATAGCATGCTTTGATATTATTCAAAATTTGGCTTAATGCAAGCGCATCAACCTTACCTTTTTCATCCAAATATTTATTTCTCGATGAGAGTGCCAACCCTGACGGTTCTCTGACAATCGGGCATTCAATCAATTCAATCGGAACATTCAAATCATGAACCATTTTATTCAAAATAATAAACTGTTGTGCGTCTTTTTGACCGAAAAATCCGTAATCCGCTTGTGTAATATTAAACAATTTCATTACAACGGTACAAACCCCGTCAAAGTGTCCTACTCTTGTTTTTCCGCATAATTTATTTACATAAAAATACGGAGGCGCAACATATGTCAAAGTATCATTTGAAAGTCTCTGACCTTTACCGTACATCTCATCTGGTGACGGAGCAAAGATTATATCAGCTCCTATCCCTTCTGCCAATTTAACATCAGCGTCCAATGTTCTCGGATATTTGTCATAATCTTCCGCAGGTCCGAACTGGATGGGGTTTACAAATACGGATACAACTACTTTATCACATTTTTCAACTGCTTTTTTAATCAGTGATGCATGTCCTGCATGCAACGCACCCATTGTAGGAACAACCCCTACAGTCAAACCTTCTTTTTTCCATTGTTTTACATTATCTCTGACTTCTTTTATTGTATGTACTAACATAAAGCTGCCTCTTTTTTCAATTTTTCATTCTCATCTTCTTTGAGATTAAACACTTCATTCTCAGACGGATAATCACCAGATTTCACGTCTTCACAATATCTTTTTACCGCATCAAGTATAACTGATTTCATATCAGCGTATTTTCTCACAAACTTAGGTTGATAATCCGAGAATTTACCCAACATATCATCAGAGACAAGGACTTGTCCCGAGCAATACTTTCCTGCGCCTATACTTATTGTCGGAATATGAATATTTTCCGTAATATATTTTGCTGCTTCCTCAGGAACCATCTCCAACACAATGGCGAATGCTCCGACCTCTTCCAACTTTTTAGCCTTTTCAAGAAGTTCCTTAACGGCATCAACATTCTTCCCTTGGATAGCATGCCCGCCTATGGTATTTATTGATTGAGGCGTAAAACCGAGGTGTCCTAATACAGGAATACCAGCATCAATACAACGTCTCATAACTTTCAAAAGATAATCGTTGCAACCCTCTATCTTTACGGCATTAGCTCCTGCCTTCAACATATCACCGCAATTTTTGATTGCATCCTCAACGGATATGTTATAGCTCATAAACGGCATATCACCAATAACAAAGGCTCTGTTTACACCTCTCGCAACCGCTCCCACAAATATCAACATTTCATTCATAGAAACAGATTGAGTTGACTCATAGCCCAAGGCTACATTTGCAAGAGAATCACCGACTAAGATTATATCTGCACCCGCCTCATCTATATATTTAGCGGTTGAATAGTCATACGCTGTCAAAACGGCTATTTTTTCACCGTTGTCTTTCATCTTTTGTATAGTTTTTACGTTTACCTTCTTGATCATAATAATTCTCTTATTTTTTATTATTTATTATTTTTGTTTTTGCCGAACAAACGTCTGAACCAACGTTTTCTTTGTTCTTTCTTTATTGTCTTTCTATACCAAATGTAAACAGCTCTGGCAACACGAGAAGAACTGTGCCTTACCAATCCGTCTTTGCATTTGTCTTCCTCAAGCAAATTAGCCGATACCAATTTTACACCAGTAGGAGTCAGATTTTCATTATCCAACACTACAGGGAATGAATTGTGTTTAGCGTATGCTGGAGAGATGTTTTTCGGAATATTGTTATTAACCAAAACCGCATCCAAAACATCTTTAGAGCCTGCGTGAGTCAAAATAGCATTAACGTGGCTTGATACGGAATAATTATCCGTTTCCCCCGGCTGAGTCATAATGTTACAAACATAAATCTTTTTAGCCTTAGCCTTTGCAACGGCTTGTGCAATTTCTTTAACAAGCAGGTTAGGAATAACACTTGTATAAAGACTGCCCGGTCCCATAACGATTAAATCGGCATTCTTTATAGCATCTAATGCTTCAGGCAAAGCCTTACAATCAGCAGGTTCCGTAAATAATCTTTTGATTTTACCTTTAGCCTCAGGAATAGAAGATTCACCATGGATAATTCTTCCGTCTTCAATCTCTGCTGCGAGTTTCATATCATCTAATGTTGCAGGCAAAACTCTGCCTCTGATACAAAGTACGTTTGAAGATTCCTTAATAGCACCTACCAGATTACCCGTAATAGCACAAAGTGCAGTCAAGAACAGGTTCCCGAAACTGTGTCCTTTTAAGCCTTCACCCATATCAAATCTGTATTGGAACAACTTTGTGAACAAGTCTTCATCATCCGCAAGAGCTGCGATACAATTTCTGATATCTCCCGGAGGAAGTACACCCATCTCTTCTCTCAAACGTCCCGAACTACCGCCGTCATCACCCACGGTAACGATAGCAGTAATGTTATTTGTAATTTTCTTTAAGCCTCTGAGTAACATAGAAAGTCCTGTTCCACCGCCTATTGCAACGACTCTCGGGCCTTTGTTTAATTTTTTACGTTTATATAATGTTTCAAGTACGTTTTCTTTTTCTTTTTCACTGTGAATATCCAGCATGGAAAGGTTTGTTCTCTGCCATCCTTTAAAGAAACATATTGCACCCAATACAATTGCAATAGCCGCAACAACATCCGCATTGACGGAAGTTTTAATATCAATTAAATAGTGATAAACCTGTACAGGATCCGACAAAGTCAAAATTCCCGCGATGATAAGCAATGCCCCGAAAAATATCAGTGCAAACCAACGTTTTATTTCTAACCCCGGAATCAACCATCCTGCAGTTTTAGGGATTCTATTCTTAAATATATTTTTCATACTCTCATATCCTTTTAATATAAACTAACCACTTTTGTAAATATTATTATATTCTTATTCTACCCAGCCTGATGCCTTTACTCTGCCGTATCTTACAGGTTCAGGAGAAATTAGGCTGTGTGCTCTCTGTATTATTTCCAACGAATTAGGATACTTATTGCTAAAATGTATAGAATCTATATTAGCAACAGTTAAACCGTTAGAAGAATTGTTAACCTGAGAAGAATGCAAAATCGTCTGTAAGCGTTTCATGCAAGCTTCCGTATCGGTAATATCAGGTAAACTCCACTCTATCCCAAGATTTTGATTATACTGCTTGTCGATAATAATTTCTTCACAAACAGGTATTTTTACATAATCTGCTATTTTTTCAATAATATCGCCTGATGCCCCGCAGTATGTAAGCCATTGCGAGCATTTTTGGATTGCTCTTGCAATAACCGTTGCAAATCTGAAATCCTGTGCTGCTTTCTTATACATAGCTCCGTGAGGTCTTACATGTTCAATCTCCAAGTGATATGCTTTTGCAAAAGACATCAGTGCCCCGACTTGATATATAACAAGAGCTTCCAACTCATCATCAGTCAAGTCCATTTCACGATAACCGAAACCTTGGATATCGGCAAATCCGATATGAGCCCCGATTACAAGATTTTTTTCTTTTGCTGCAAGCAACGCCTTTCTGATTGTTTGCGGATCGCCCGCGTGAGCCCCGCATGATATATTAACCGATGATACATAGTCAAGAATGCTGTATTCGGAATTATTCTTATAAACCCCGTATCCTTGCGCCAAATCACAGTTAAAATCTAAACTTTTTATACTTTTTCTTACAGGTGTTTTTGTCATCTGTCATTCTCCCATTATCTACCATACAATTATACAACTAAAAGAAAATTAGAAAAGTACGGAGGGGGTAAAGGGGTAAATATATAAGAGAGAATACGCATATTGTTAAAGAATTATAAAATAATGGTAATAAATATCTCTCAAAAACAGATAGCGACATGGTTTCCGTAACATTTCGTAATAAAAAAACGAAAAAAGGCAAGTTTCGCGGAAAAAAATACTTTATTAAAGTAAGAGTTAAGTATATTTTGGGAATATTATGTTAGAAAACGTAAGATACGGAACAAATTCAAATATTTCAACAGACGATACGAGGATTAAATCGCCTAATTTTGCTTCGCCTTCATTTGCTGCAAATCCTCAAAATACTGTCGATACAACTCCGCAAGCAGATACTTACAGCCCTAATCAGGCTAATCCTGCTAATCCGAACGAACCAAAAGAAATGGGATTCGGTGAAAAATTAGCAAAGTATATTATACCGACAGGTTTGGTACTTAACTACGGTACAAAAGTATTTGATAAAGCATGTGGCGGCGAATACGATAAGAGCATACTCGGCAAACTCGGACGCTGGGGCGATTCATTATCAGAAAAATTAAAAGATAACAAATTGGCTCAAGGTATCAAAAAACACGTATCTTCCGCTAAAACTAAATTAAATAATTTTGTAAGCAGACATGAAACATTAAGTACTATGCGTGATATGCATACGAACCCTGAATGTACAATGGTTACAAGTTTCCTTGAAACTCAAAAAGAAGCAGATTTAAAGGAAGCTACAAATAAATTAGAAAAATTCATCAATGACGGTCCTAAATCATTAAAAGATGCAGGTGCAACTAAAGATGAAATAAAAGCATTCACTAATAAATACGGTGCTAATGCTTTAGAAGAATTTCAAAAACAAAAAATGTTCTCTAATCCGGGAGCAATTCCGAAAGGTGTTTCTTTAAAAGATTTAAGAATGCAATATTTTGGATTAGATGAAGCAAAATTAAACAGTTTAAAAAGTAATCCTGAAAAATATGCAAAAGAAATAGAAAAACTTTTAGGAGATGCTAAAGAATTATCTCCTAAGATGAGTACTTATTTGAATAAATTGCTTGCAATGAGCAAACCTACAACAAAGTTAGGCAGACTCTTCCCTAAAATGGCAAAACTCGGTATGAGAGGTTTGACATTCGGCGGCGGATTTTGGAACTCGATGTTTATTGCAATGTTCCTCGGAGACGCAGTTAAAAATACCGTTGATGCTCCAAAAGATCAAAAAGTTTCAACAGCTGTAAACGGACTCTTTGATGCTGTAGCTTGGGTTGTTTCAATGCCTTTGGCTTTGAAAGGTATGCACGCTTTGGGCGGGCTCAAGAACCTCGGCAGAACCAAAGCTCAAAATGAAGGATTCAAAAAAGAGTTTAATCTCTTAAAAGAAGCAGTTAAAAACGGTACATTCACGTATGATAAAACAAAATATAAAAATGCTCAAGACGCTGTAAAAGCTGCGCATAACGCTCTTAATACAAAGTATGCAGGTGCAGAAGTCAAAGGATTCAAAAAAGTATTAAAGGGTATCGGTAAATTCTTAAGCGTAGGTCTTGAACAAACTCCTGTTATAAAAGACTCAACAAAAGGATTAAAATTCTCTGAAAAAGCAGGAGTAATGTTGAAGAATATCGGTCGTAAAATAAAAGTAAACGGACCGAAAAACATGCTCGGTTATCCTTTGAGATTTGCTCTCTATATGCTCGCATTCCAACCTGTAGTTGATAAAATCTTCAAAGCACCTCTTAATGCAATCTTCGGAAAACCTTATGATCCTGAAGAAATAAAAGAAAAACAGGAAAAAGAAGACAAAAGATTAGCAGATGTTTATGCAAACAGAACTCCAAGTTTGATTGAAGCATACGGACATCAAGATCCTAACGCAACTGAAGGACTCAAAAACATAAATGAAAACGATTTAGCTGATAATAATTTAATCAAACAAACATTGAAAGAGAACAATGCTCTTCCGCCAAAATCAGCAGCAACCCCTGCAGGTTCTCCTAATGAACCTCAAATTGTAAACGGAGTACAAATCAATACAATAAACGGTGACAAACCGTATATGCCTGAAAATACTCAACCGAACGGACAAACTCCGGCTCAAGGTCAAAATCCTTACGGCCCGAAAGATCCAAATCAAAGCGATATAGATGTTCAACCGAGAACATACGTTCCTCAATTAGACGGATTTAACGTCAAATACGGCGATCCTGCACAGGCTCAAACAAATGCGGAAGCTCAAAAAGTATATGACGCAATGACCAAAACAGAAGAAGACGTTAACAAATTCATCGCTAACGGTTATCAAAAATAAATTGTCTGATTTATCGATATTAAAATAATGTAAAATTTCCGTGAATTTTAAATATTTATACTATACTAAAATAGTTAAAGTATTTAAAAATCGGGAGAGTTAAAATGATTGATAAAACAGCAATTATAGATCCTTCTGCCGTTATTGATGATACGGCAATCATAGGACCGCACGTTATAATCGGAAAGAATGTAAAAATAGGCGCACGCACAAGAGTAATCGCAGATGCTTATATTGAATACGCAGAAATCGGCGAAGATTGTACAATAAGCCCGTTTTCAACAATTGGTACCGAGCCTCAAGACTTAGGCTATAAAGGCGAAGAAACCAAGGTTGTAATCGGAAACGGCACAATTATTAAAGAAAACGTAACTATCCACAGAGCTGCAGCATGCGGAGACTTTACAACAAGAGTCGGAAACAAATGCTTACTCATGGTCGGAACTCACGTTGCTCATAACTGCGTCTTAGAAGATGAAGTTATCTTGGCTAACCTCGTAACACTCGGCGGACACATCCATGTAGGATTCGGAGCTTTCGTCGGCGGAATGAGCGTATTCCACCAAAATATCAGAATCGGTAAAATGTCTATCGTTAGCGGTTTCTCCGCAGCTCGTCAAGACATTCTTCCGTACTCTAAAGGTGAAGGCAGACCTCCTGTAGCAAGAGGCTTAAACGTAGTTGCCCTTAAACGCAGAGGCTACTCAATGGAAGATATCAACATTGCAAAACACGCTTTTGAATTGTTGATTTCCGAAAAATACAACACAACTCAAGCAATAGAACAAATTTATGCCGACGGCAAAATAAATTCACTTGTAGAAGATATGATTGAGTTTGTAAAAACTTCAAAAAGAGGCGTAACCTTGAGAAACCACAAAAAAGGCTACAGAGCACTAAAAGAAGAAGACTAATAAAATATTTATTATACAAAAAAGGCGTGAGATGAAAAACATCTCCCGCCTTTTTATTACCCACAAAATAAATGAAGCCGAATGATATACATTCGACTTCATTTTTATTTTTAAACCGTTACGGTTTTATTACTCTTCGGTAGGTTTATCAGGTTTTACCGTCAAATCAGGAGAACCGAACATACCTTCGATTTCTTCCAAGATTGCGGCAGGTTTTCTTGCCTGATTACGTTGAGCAGCTGCACGTCTTTGTGCTTCTCTGTCCTTTTCTTCGCTTGCGAATGACAGGTGATGGAAACCTGTACCTGCAGGAATCAAACGACCGATAATGACGTTTTCTTTCAATCCTCTCAACATATCTTTCTTACCTTCAACGGCAGCTTCTGTCAAGATTCTGGTTGTTTCCTGGAATGATGCTGCTGATATGAAACTTTCGGTATTCAAAGATGCCTTTGTAATACCTAACAGCATATATTCACATTCTGCAGGAGTTCCGCCGTTTTTCTCGATTTCTTTATTTGCTGCTCTGAATTTAGATAATTCAACTTCTTCAGCAGGTAAGAAATCTGCATCGTTAGGTTCTGTGATTTTAACCTTTTTAGTCATTTGACGAACGATGGTTTCAATATGTTTATCGGAAATTTCAACACCCTGAGAACGATATACACGTTGTACTTCATCAACAAGGTATTGTTGAGCTGCTTCCGGTCCTGATAATCTGATGACTTCTTTAGGATCTAATGAACCGCTTGTTAACGGTTGACCTTTTTTAACCTTCTGTTTATTAGATACGATGATAGTAGAATCGATAGAGTATTTAATCTCTTTTCTTCCGCCTTCTTCGTCTTCTATAAACAATCTAGGCATTTCGTCATCCATTTCAATAATTGCAGTACCGTCTGTTTCTGCAAGGATAGCACAATCTTTAGGTTTTCTTGCCTCTAACAATTCTTCTACCCTCGGCAAACCTTGGACGATATCACTTGTTTTTTGTCTTTCGTATAACAGTGTCGCAACACTATCACCACGCTGTACAAGTGAACCTTCCTCAATCTGCAACATAGTACCCATACTAATCAAATAAGGACGTCCGCTTCTGATTGTAACACCTGTCTTGGTTGCTGATACAACCTGACCGGATACAGGAGCCAACTCACCGCTATCTGCAACAGCGTCTTCTTGCTTGATGAAGTCGCCTGCCTTAACGGTAGCTTTACCCTTAATCTTAACGGTTGATTCGTATTCAGCAGATTGTAATAACAATCTTCTTTTCTCTTTTTCGTTTCCGCTGATGGAAGCAACACCGTCACTGATTGCCAAAACTTCAGTCTTAGCAACAGCCGTGTTAGGTTCAATAACCTGACCGTCTTTTACAAGCAATTCTGTTTGTAAAGATTGGTTAATTCTTGAATTACCTTCCATTTCACGACGGACAATCAAAGTTTGCAATACAACAATCTTCAATTGGTTGTTATCGTCTAATTCAACAAGACCTTTCAAGTGTGACAAATATCCTTCCATAGATAATTTCAAACTTGTTCTTGTCAAAGTAGCACCGTCGAGGTTTCTAACTCTTGCGCCGTCTTTATATTGCAATTGAGTTTCAGCAACAACATCGATTAAATCATCAGAAGTGTTGAATCTGATTGAAACATCTTTAGGTTTAACCTTGATAACCTGAACAGGTCTTACAAGGATTTGAACAGGTTGTTCTTCCAAACCTACGTTTGTATCAATTTCTTCATCCAAATCATCAATATCAATGTCATCAAAACCTGAATCCATTACAGTAACGATTGAAGTTTGTTTTGCCTTGATACCTTCGGCAATTACGGTACCTTTCTTGATAACAGTACCTTCTTCAACCTTCAAATCTTTAATACTGCTTAATTGATGTAATTCACCCGGTCTGATTGTTATTTCGTGGATAACATCATTGTATTCGTTAAATTCAACAACACCGTCAAGGTGAGCATAAACATCTTTTACAACCTCTGTTCCGGCTGTAACGGTAGCACCGTTTTCAACCATCTTCAAAGTTGCATCTTTGTTTATTTGGTGAACTTCTTCAGGGATGAATACAATTTCACCTGCTTTTGTAATTACTTGGTTTTCGTCAACTTCTACATCCATATATTTAATTTCACCGGAAGAAGTAACTGCGCATTCGTCGTCTACCAACTCTGCGATTACCATTCCGTTTTCAATGGTTGTATCAATAGGAGCCTTAACGATATATCTTTCGTCTTCGCCTTCTACTGTCCAGAACTGTTCTTTCTTTGTTTGTTCAAATGTTGCATTTGATGGAAACAATGATGCAATAACGATAGTTAACTCTTTACCTTTAACAATCTTCTTAATCTTCTTACCTTCAAATTTTGCATCTTCAATAACCAAGTCAGAACCGTAACGAACTTCACCGCCGTGATCACTGATGATTGAAGTTTCAGCGATTTCTTCGCCTGCTTTAACTTTTTGATTATCTTTAACAAGGATAGTAGAGTCACCAGGTAAGTTATAAACATCGCCTGCAATAACCCAAACAATACCCGCTTTGTTAGCCGTACGGGAAATGTTACCCTGTCTGTCTTTCTTTTCGCCTGCATCGAAACCGTCAAAGTAAATTTGACCTGCTATATCGGAGTTAATATCCTTTGTAGCTTTCTCTGTCAAACGACTGTGTTCTTTCTGCGCAGCCGGATCGAAGTTTGCAAGGTTATCACCTTTCTTAACCTTATCACCGTCTTTTACTAATAATATAGCGCCTGCAGGAATGTGATATTTGCTTGAACGTTTTGCGCCCTTAACTTCAACATCACCTTCATACATAACAATATTAACGACATCACCGTGACGAGTTCTTAATTCTCTTGTTTTAAGAGATGAGACAACAGTACCGTCTTCTCTTGCAGGGAATGTCTTGATTGATTCTCTAACGCCTACAGCACCACCGGTGTGGAATGTTCTCAATGTAAGCTGTGTACCAGGTTCACCTATTGACTGTGCTGCGATAATACCGATAGCTTCACCGATATCTACCATCTTTTGCGTAGTCAATGCCCATCCGTAACATTTTTGACATACACCGTAATCAAGTGAACATGTCAAAGCTGAACGAACTTTTAATGAATCAAACTTCAAGTGAGAAATCTTTTCGATATCTTCACGAGACATTGTTGTATTCTTAGGAACTAACAAAGTTTTTCCGTCTGTATCGTAAATATCTTCGGCAATAGTTCTGCCCAATAATCTGTCGATAAGCGGAACGATTAAATTATCACCATCATAGATAGGTTTCATATTAATATAATGTTCACCGCCGCAGTCGTGGTCTCTGATGATAACATCCTGAGCAACATCGACCAAACGTCTTGTCAAATATCCTGAGTCAGCTGTTTTCAACGCTGTATCAACCAACCCTTTACGAGCACCGTATGATGAAATGATGTAATCGGTAACCGATAAGCCTTCTTTAAAGTTTGACTTAATCGGCAAGTCGATAATCTGTCCTGCAGAGTCAGCCATCAAACCACGCATACCAACCAACTGTGATACCTGTGATAAGTTACCTCTAGCTCCGGAGAACGCCATCATATATACCGGGTTCAATCTGTCGAAGTTTTCAACAACCTGTTCGGTCAACTTAGCTGTTGTTTCAGACCAAGTATCGATGACCTTTGTGTATCTTTCAACCTCGGTAATCTCACCTCTCAAATAACGATTGGTAGATTTTTGGATTTCTTCTTCTGCAGATTCCAACAAAGCTTTCTTTGTTTCCGGTACAGACAAATCCGCGATTGAAATAGTTACACCGGATAATGTTGCATATTTATACCCTAAGTTTTTCAAGGTATTTGCTAACTCACCCATTTTTGCACCACCGTATTCGAGATACATTTGAGCAAGCAATTTTCTAATAGCACCCTTATCCATTAACTTGTTAATGAACGCAGGTACTTTTGTTTTTGTTCTAGTATATGTATTTGCCATTTTTATATTTCCCTTATAATTTTATCTCTATATTATAAAGCGATATCCGCTCTATATTTACCTTCTACTAAACCAGTGCTTCTCTAACAGCTTCGTTAAAGATGATTCTGCCCGGAGTTGTTTCTATTCTCTTACCGTTTTCATCACGAACGTAAATCTTATCGTGAAGCTCAAGTACACCGCTTTCTAATGCAGCGAGCGCATCGGTATAGTTGTAATAGTAACCTTTAGGCTCCATATCAGGTTTTTCGATAATAGTAAGGTAATACATACCCAAGACCATATCCTGAGTAGGAGTGATAATAGGTTTTCCGTTAGCCGGAGCAAGTACGTTATTAGTACATAACATTAACATTCTTGCCTCTGTTTGAGCCTCGATTGAAAGAGGTACGTGAACAGCCATCTGGTCACCGTCGAAGTCGGCGTTGAATGCCGTACAAGCCAACGGGTGAAGTTGAATAGCTCTACCTTCAACCAATTTAGGTTCAAATGCTTGGATACCTAATCTGTGAAGCGTCGGAGCACGGTTTAACATAACCGGATGTCCGTCGATAACTTCTTCCAAGATATCCCAAACTTTCGGATCGGATCTTTCTATTTTCTTCTTAGCGGATTTAATGTTTTGTACATAACCGCGTTCAATCAATTTATTAACAACAAACGGCTTGAACAACTCAATTGCCATTTCCTTCGGAAGTCCACATTGATTCAATTTCAATGAAGGACCTACAACGATAACGGAACGACCTGAGTAGTCAACACGTTTACCTAACAAGTTCTGACGGAAACGACCTTGTTTACCTTCAATAATGTTAGATAATGATTTCAATGCTCTGTTGTTAGGACCAACAACGGTTCTTCCGCGTCTGCCGTTATCAATCAAAGCATCAACCGCTTCTTGTAACATTCTCTTTTCGTTTCTTACGATGATTTCAGGAGCACCCATTTCCAACAATCTCTTCAAACGGTTGTTTCTGTTGATAACACGTCTGTACAAATCGTTCAAATCTGATGTTGCGAAACGTCCGCCGTCTAATTGAACCATTGGTCTCAAATCAGGAGGAGTAACTGGGATAACATCCATAATCATCCATGTAGGATCGGTTTCTGAAGAAATCAATGAATCAAACAGTCTTAATCTCTTGATTAACTTAGATTTCTTTTGTACGGAATTAACACCTGCATCAAGTTCTGCTCTGATTTCTTCTGCCAATTTTTTGATATCTAATTCGGATAACAATTCTTTAATTGCCTCTGCACCGATACCAACCTTCAAAGTTGATTCTTCGTGCTCATCCATATAATCTTCATAATCTTCTTCACTCAAAAGTTGAAGTTTCTTAAATTCACTGTCACCCGGATCCATAACGATATAGTTATTGAAGTAAATAACTTGTTCCAAATCCTTCAAAGTAACATCCAAAAGTAAACCGAGATATGAAGGAATACCTTTTAAGAACCAAATGTGAGATACAGGAGCGGCAAGTTTAATATGCCCCATTCTGTGACGTCTTACTTTTGAATCGGTAACCTCAACTCCGCATCTTTCGCAGATGATACCTTTGTGACGAACTCTTTTATATTTACCGCAAGCACATTCCCAATCCTTGGTTGGTCCAAAGATTCTTTCACAGAACAAACCGTCTCTTTCAGGCTTTAAGGTTCTGTAGTTGATTGTTTCCGGCTTCGTTACCTCCCCGTAAGACCACTTTAGTATTCTTTCCGGTGAAGCAATGCTTATTCTTATATAATCAAAATAATCAATACTTGTAGCCAATTTTATTTTCTCCTTATAATTTTTGTTTTTTGATATTACCTGTATTTGTGTAGGTTAGAGAACGGATAAAATCCGTTCTCTTTTCCAACTACATTAATGTGTCGCTAAAGTTGATATTTAACAACTCGGAATCCATATCGGAAATAACTCTCTTAGGAGCTGATTTTCTTAAGTCATCCATATCAGTCATTAAATCAACTTCAGTACCGTCTTTCTTAGCAACGGTAATATCCAAACCTATACTTTGCAATTCTCTAACAAGAACCTTGAATGATTCAGGGATACCCGGTCTAGGAATATTATCACCCTTAACAATTGCTTCATAAGCTCTGTTTCTACCGTTAACATCATCTGATTTGATAGTTAACATTTCTTGCAATGTATAAGCAGCACCATAAGCCTCCAGTGCCCAGACTTCCATTTCCCCGAATCTCTGACCACCGAATTGAGCTTTACCGCCTAACGGTTGTTGTGTAACTAATGAATAAGGTCCGGTACTTCTTGCGTGAATCTTATCATCTACAAGGTGAACAAGTTTCAAGAAGTAAGTCAAACCGACTGCTACAGGTCTTGCAAATCTTTCACCCGTACGTCCGTCGTACAAGTAAACCTTACCGTCTTCTCTAACCCAATCGCATCCTGATTCTTTGATACCGCGAAGAAGTTCTTCTTTTGTAACACGTTCTGACATGTTCTCGCCGTATCTTTCATCGAATGAAGGTGCTTCATAGTGTTCTCCTGTCAAGTATGCAGCCAAACCTAACAAGCATTCGTAAGTCTGACCAACGTTCATACGGGAAGGAACACCCAGCGGGTTAAGTACAATATCTACAGGAGTACCGTCAGGTAAGAACGGCATATCTTCCTTCGGAAGGATTCTTGATACGATACCTTTGTTACCGTGACGTCCTGATAATTTATCACCTACGGATACCTTACGTCTTTGAGCAATGTATACTCTGATTACTGTATTTGCTCCAGGTGGCAATTCGTCGCCTTTTTCTCTGTCAAATACCTTAACATCAAGTACACGTCCGCCTTCACCGTGAGGTACACGAAGTGAATTATCCTTAACATCTCTTGCCTTTTCAGCAAAGATTGCTCTTAACAATTTTTCTTCCGGCGGATGTTCGGTTTCACCTTTCGGTGTAACCTTACCTACCAGAATATCATCTGCATAGACTCTAGCCCCGATACGAACAATACCTCTTTCATCCAAGTGTCTCAACGCATCTTCGGATACGTTCGGTATTTCTCTCGTGATTTCTTCAGGACCGATTTTTGTTTGTCTAGCATCTATTTCTAATTTTTCAATGTGAAGGGAAGTAAAGATATCATCGTGAACGCATCTTTCTGAAAGCAAGATAGCATCCTCGTAGTTATAACCTTCCCAAGGCATATAAGCAACCAAGATGTTTTTACCGAGTGATAACTCACCGCAGCTGGTTGAAGCACCGTCCGCGATAACATCACCAACGTGAACCTCATCACCTTCGTTTACGATAGGTCTTTGGTTAATACAAGTATCCTGGTTAGATCTTACATACTTCATCAATGTGTATAAGTGAGCCTTGCCTTGTTTATCTCTTATGACAATTTCTTCACCTACAACCCTTTCTACGGTACCGTCAACGGTTGAACAAACAACCATGCCGGAGTCTTTCGCAACTCTTGCTTCCAAACCGGTACCGACAACAGGTCTTTCCGTAATCAATAACGGTACAGCCTGACGTTGCATGTTTGAACCCATCAGCGCACGGTTAGCATCATCGTGTTCGATGAACGGAATAACCGATGTAGCGATTGAGATAATCTGAATAGGACAAACACCGACGTAGTCGATTTTTGAAGATTCCGTCATAATGAATGATGAACGGTAACGTGCAGGAACAACTTTATCCTTGAATGTACCGTCTTCGTTCAACTTGACATCGGCAGGAGCACAACGGAAGTTTTCATCTTCATCAGCTGTCATATAAACAACTTCATCCGTAACCTTACCGTCTTTAACAGCCAAGAACGGAGATTCGATAAATCCGTATTCATTAACTCTTGCGTGAGTAGCTAATGAACCAATCAAACCTGCGTTCGGACCTTCCGGTGTTTCTACCGGACAAATACGTCCGTAGTGAGAAGGGTGAATATCTCTGACTGCAGAGCCTGCTCTTTCTCTTTGTAAACCGCCAGGTCCGAGAGCTGATATACGTCTTTTGTGAGTAATTTCAGCCAACGGGTTAGTCTGGTCCATGAACTGTGATAACTGTGATGAACCGAAGAATTCTCTAAGAGCCGCAATCAACGGTTTAGTATTCAACAGGTTCAACGGAGTCAAGGTCTCAGAATCTTGTAAAGTCATTCTTTCCTTAACGATTCTTTCAATTCTTGAAAGACCGACTCTGAATTGGTTTTGAAGAAGTTCGCCGACTGAACGGATTCTTCTGTTACCCAAGTGGTCGATATCATCCAATGAACCTTCATCATAAGTTAAGTTGATTAAGTATTCGATTGCAGCAATGATATCTTCTCTTGTTAATGTTCTAACGTTGTTAGAAACGTTAAGATTTAATTTCTTATTGATTTTGTAACGACCTACACGACCGATATCATATTTCTTAGGATCAAAGAATCTTGCCTCTAAGATTTGACGTCCGGCTTGAGGTGTTGCAGGATCACCAGGTCTCAATTTCTTATAAACTTCAACCAAAGCATCATCCGTAGTTTCCGTAGTATCTTTATCCAATGTTTTCTTCAAGAAATCGAAGTGAGTGAATAAAGATTCCATTTGTGCAACAGAGATATCCATAGCTTTCAAAACAGTTGTAGCAAGGATTTTTCTGTTCTTATCTATCTTCATATAAACTAAATCGTTTGCATCTGTTTCAATCTTCAACCATGCGCCTCTGTTAGGAATAACGGTTGCGTTGTAAAGACGTTTACCGGTAGGGGAAACATCTCTCTTATAGTAAACACCCGGAGAACGAACAATCTGTGATACGATTACACGTTCTGCACCGTTTACAATAAATGTACCTTTATCGGTCATTGTAGGAATATCACCTATGTAGACCTGTTGTTCTTTGATTTCACCGGTGTCACGGTTAACCAAACGAACCATTACACGAAGTTGTTTTGCATAAGTAGCATCGTGTATTCTAGCTTCTTCAATAGTGTATTTAGCATTATCGAAAGTATAGTTAGGAAGGAAATGTAATTCCAAACGTCCCGTATAATCCTTAACAGGTGAGAACGCTAACAACTCCTCCTTTAAACCTTCTTTTAAAAACCATTCAAAAGACTTCTTTTGAATATCAATCAAGTCAGGCAGGTAGTCCAAACGTGTAGCAGGAATGCCACCCGGAGTTACCCTTTTTGCATATTTTGTTGTCGACATTAATTTACCTCGTCTATTCTATAAAATTGTACGTACTAACATAAATCGGTTAATAATAGACTGTTTCGCCATAAATGACAAAGGTGCATACCCTTTTGTCAGGCCTCTGGACTAATATTTTCCAATAAATAGGATAAAAATCCGTATTGCATGCATGTTACTATATCGTAACACTTCAAAATACCCAGTCAAGCCGATTAAATGTAAAAAGTACAATTGTTTTAATAAAAGTTAATACTTGCTTTTGAAAGGATTAAAACTTATGCCTGATTGTGCATTGATAAATCGGCACCAACATAAAAAGTGTTAGTATCTCTGTCAAATTTTAAATCTGAAAATGATATTGTTTTCGGATTGTCATTAACTAATATCTCAAATTGTCCGTTATGCATTGATAAGTCATCTGCGTATACGGCTTCAGTTCCTGCTTTTATTTTTGTACCTAATATCATTTTTGCTCCATGGTTGTTATAATATCCTCCGTTTTTCCATTTTTCAGCAAAACTTTTAGAAAAAGTAAATGACTTAAATCTGTTGTCGTCAATAGTGGTTTTTGATAATTGTGCCATAATTTTATCAACGGTTTCATCATCAAAGTATTTACACAATTCCATTGCATCAGCCAGTGTCAATCTTTCCTTTTGAGAAATGAAGTCATATAAACTCATTTCTTTTCCCATTTGTCCGCCGAAAGTAAGATCATAATTCGGCGCTTCTATAGGAATTTCTTTTGTTGTATCTGCTGCTTTCAGGCACTCTGTTTTTAGTTCGTTAGAGATGCTTTCGTCTAACGGTATGTCTTTAAACATCCCAACTGTTCTTTCTCCTCTGTATACGTTTATATCAACAGGAGTTTTATGTTTTGCAATTAAATCATGTAATTTTGTAATATTTTCAGGATTTTTGTAAAAATCATCACTGCTTTTTGTGTATTCCCCTACAATAGGATTAGAATTCGTAACTTTTTCCATTGTTTTTAAAGCATTTACATCAAGAGTTTTCATTAAGTTATCAAAATCAACATAACTGTCGTTATTTATTTTGAAGAATCCTTCGTATAGTGTGTCTGAATTTATTAAATAATCAAAGGCATCTCTATTATTTGCATACAGATCAACCAAATGCTTAAAGTTTTTTGTCGTCTTAAAGTCTTTTATTTCAGGAATAATAATGCTATCAGAGGCTTTCACTATTTTAAAATCATCAGTAGTCAAACCTGATCTTTTTAGTATTGCTTTTATTGCTGTTTCAAAATCTTTTAATTCACTTACACTTTTCCCTTCCAAAGCGTTAGATTTTACAGTCATTACAGTATCTGAGTTTGCGATTTCTCTGTATATTCTTAAATATTCTGAATTATCAATGTATTCGGTAGGATTTAAGGTCGTTAAAACAGGTTCTTTTACTTTTTGTTGAGAAATTTGAGGAAGTGTTTCTGTTTGAGCGCTTTGTTCCGTTTTAACGGGAACATTTACTTTACTGTCTGCTTTTTCAAGAGTTGCCTGTTCTTTTTCAAGAATTGTTGTTTTTTGTTCGGGTTGTGTTATTGCATTTTCTTCGGCTAAAGATGGTGTATTTTCTGTAGGTTTTTTATTACTAATTCCTAAAGAATTTTTTAGATTTGTCAGGCTTTTGCCTGATGTCAGAGCTCCGAAACTTTTAGATACGCTTGAAGGTGATTGTTTAAAGCATTCAACGGCTGTTTCTAAATAACTCATCCCTGTTGTATCTGTTCCGTTAGCTTTGAGAGCACTTTTTGAACCTGCTACTGATAGCGCTATTGTGCTTGTTCCTGCCCCCATTCCTTGCCATGCTGATTCTGCCTCTTTGTCTGTTTTTGCGATTGAGGCTTTAAAGATACCTGCTCCAAGCTGAACGCTTCCCATTGTTATACCGGCTGCTATTAAAATCGGTAATGCTGCTCCGCTTGTTGCTGCTACTAATATTGCGCCGCCTGCAACCATGCCGGCTCCGATTGCAAAATTCTTAACGGATGTGAACATTGAAGTAATTGGTGAAATTAAACCTTTGCCAAAATTCTTTAGTTTACTTCCAAAAGAAATTTTGCCGTCATCAAGCCCGTCTGCAGGCAAGTCTAACGTTCTAAAATCAGCTTTTCCAGTTGCATTATTGGCAAAAACATTTTGTGTGTAAATGCTGTTTTTTTGATTGTTTAATTTATAATAGTTGTTTTTTAATACTACTTGTTGTTGGTTGTTGAGCGCATTAATTCCCATATAAATAATTCCCCGTATATTTTTATAAAGAAATTTTTGCTTTATTAATTTACTGTTTTTTTGAATTAATTGTATTTCTTTTAACAATGCGTAACAATTGATATATATAAATAAAATTTTTATCTCAAATTCATATTTGTGATAAAATACATGCATAGAGAATTTTAAAAGAGGGTTTAAAATGGAAGATTTAAGAGATAAATACGAAGTCGTAATCGGCTTGGAAGTACATGCACAGTTAAAAACTAATACAAAGATTTTTGCACCTGATAAGAACGAGTTCGGGCAGGAACCAAACTCTTTAACGAGTGCAATTACATTGGGTATGCCGGGGGTTTTACCTGTTCTTAACAAAGAATGTGTAAACATGGGTATCAAACTCGGGCTTGCTTTGAACTGTGATATACCTGAAAGATGTAAATTTGACAGAAAACAATATTTCTATCCTGATCTTCCGAAAGGTTATCAAATTTCTCAATATGATGAGCCTATCTGTGTAAACGGATACCTTGATATAGACGGAAAACGTATCGGTATTACAAGAGCCCACTTGGAGGAAGATGCGGGTAAACTTGTTCACGTTGGTGCTGACGGTATCGCAGGGTCAAAATATTCACTTGTTGACCTTAACAGAGCAGGGACTCCGCTTTTGGAAATCGTATCGGAACCTGATATGAGAAGCTCCGAAGAGGCTAAAGACTATATGGAAGAATTAAGAAATATAGTTCGTTATATCGGGGTTTGTGACGGTAACCTTGAAGAAGGTTCTATGAGATGTGATGCTAACATCTCTATTATGCCGAAAGGTTCTAAAAAATTCGGAACAAGAGCCGAAATCAAGAACGTAAACAGCTTCAAAGCTTTACAAAGAGCCATCGAATATGAAATCGACAGACAGATAGAAGTTGTTGAAGACGGCGAAGAAGTCGTACAAGAAACAAGATTATGGGATGATAACGAAGGCGTAACAAAGTCAATGAGAGGCAAGGAAGATGCAAACGATTACAGATACTTCCCTGAACCTGATTTGATGCCGTTATCAATCTCAAGAGAATGGGTTGAAGAAGTCAGAAAGACCATGCCAGAACTTCCTCAACAAAAACGTGAAAGATATATGTCATTAGGTTTGAGCAAATATGACGCATCAGTTATCGTTGAACAAATGGAATCGGCATTGTTCTTCGATAAAGTTTTGGAATTGGGTGCTGATGCGAAATTAGCGGTTAACTTTATGATGGGACCTATCGCAGCACATTTGAAGGAAGAACATATTGATATTACTCAAACAAAATTGACTCCTGAAAATCTGGCTGAGTTACTCAAGATGATTGACAAGGGTACAATTTCAAACAACATCGGTAAACAAATCATCGTTGAAATGATGAACGACGGAACCGACGCTAAGAAGATAGTTGAGGCTAAAGGTTTGAGCCAAATCACCGATGTAAACGCTATCAGAAAAATGGTTGAAGATGTTGTTAATAATAACCCTGCACAAGTTGAACAATACAAAGCAGGTAAGACTAACCTGCTCGGTTACTTTGTAGGTCAGGTTATGAAAGCAACAAAGGGTAAAGCTAACCCTAAGACTGTTAATGAGATTTTAAGAGAATTATTAGACAAATAATAAAACGGAGAAAATATAATGATTACGGTTAAAGATGTAGAACACGTAGCAAAACTTGCAAGATTGGAATTGACGGAAGAAGAAAAACAAAAATTCACAACCCAATTGGGTGATGTTCTTAAATATGTTGACCAAATGAATGAGGTTGATACTTCTAACGTTGAGCCTATGGCACACGCTATTGACTTCGTAAACGTAATGAGAGATGACGTTGTTAAATACGAAGAAACAAAAGAAGAACTTATGATGAACGCTCCGGATGAGGAAAACGGATATTTCAAAGTTCCGAAAATCAATTAGTGTAAGATACGAAGGCAGTAAAGCACTAGGGCACTAAGTGGGTAGGGTGCGGTCACTACCGCACCATCTATATTTATAAAGATTGTAGGGTGCAATTATTTGCATCAATTATTTATAAATAATTACAAATTACACATTATGAATTACGTATAAAGTAGGGTGCGGGCACCATCGCACCGACACATATTAAGAAAAGGGATATTTGACTATGACAAAATTTATATTTATAACAGGGGGAGTTGTTAGTTCTCTCGGAAAAGGTATTATTGGAGCATCTTTGGGTAAATTGTTGCGTTCAAAGGGTTTTACCGTAGCAATCCAAAAGTTTGATCCGTATATAAACGTTGATCCGGGAACAATGTCACCGTTTCAACACGGCGAGGTATTCGTAACGGATGACGGAGCAGAGACGGACTTGGACTTAGGACACTATGAAAGATTTATTGATGCCAACTTTAGCCAATGGTCAAACGTAACCTCGGGAAGTGTTTATCAAACCGTTATAAATAAGGAAAGACGCGGAGATTATTTGGGTGCTACGGTGCAGACTATTCCGCATATTACAAATGAGATAAAATCACGTATTTCAAAAGCGCAAAAACATTTTAACACCGATTTTCATATTATAGAAATCGGCGGAACTATAGGTGATATTGAAGGTCTGCCGTTTATTGAAGCAATCCGACAATTCAAGACGGAAGTCGGAGTCGGAAACGCAATAAACATTCACTGTACATTATTGCCTTATTTGCCGACATCAGGAGAATTAAAGACAAAACCTTCACAACACAGTGTCACGGTTTTAAGAAGTTACGGTTTGCAACCTGAAATATTGGTATGCCGTACATCAAAGCCTATTCCGAAAACAGAGAGAGAAAAACTTGCTCTGTTCTGCTCCGTATCTAAAGAGGCTGTTATTGAGTGCCGTGATATGAAAAGTATTTATGAGGTTCCGTTGGCTCTTGATGAACAAAACTTCGCGGAAGTTGTTCTTCACAGATTGCAGACACAGGACAGAAAATCACATCTTGAATCTTGGCAAAATCTCGTAGAAAGAATTAAAAATCCTAAACACGTAATTAAAATCGGGATTGCAGGTAAGTATACAAAGCTTTCCGATGCTTATTTATCAGTAGTTGAGGCATTGAAACATGCCGGATTCAAAGATGAAGCCAAGATTGATATCAAATGGATAAATTCAGAAGAATGCACGGACTATGAAAACTGCAAAAAACTAATGAAGGATTTAGACGGGCTTGTCGTTCCGGGAGGATTCGGAGTTAGAGGAATTGAAGGAAAACTAAACGCAATCAGATATGCAAGAGAAAACAACCTTCCGTTCTTAGGGATTTGTTTAGGGCTCCAGTGTGCGGTTATTGAATACGCAAGAAACGTTGTAGGTCTCAAGGAGGCTAACTCAAAAGAGTTTGACGAAGGAACTACTTATCCTGTTATAGACCTTATGACAGAACAAAAGAGTGTCAAAGGTTACGGCGGAACCATGAGATTGGGCGCATACGATTGTATGGTTAAGAAAGGAACCGTCGCTTACAAAGCATACGGAGAAACCAAGATTTCGGAACGTCACAGACACAGATACGAAGTTAATAACGAATATATCGAAACTCTTGAGAAGGCAGGATTGGTATTCTCAGGAATGTCACCTGACGGAATGTTGGCAGAGATGGTTGAATTACCACAGAATGATTGGTTTATCGCATCTCAATTCCACCCTGAGTTCAAATCAAGACCTGAAAGACCGCATCCGCTCTTCCAAGGGCTGATTGATGCAGCGCTAAAAAGAGTAAAAGACTAGTTCCTGACAGGGGAATCGGAGGTTCTTTGTAATATGCAAATATACTCGGATAAAGTTTTTTATAACCCTGTTGATACCGTGGAAGTTTTTGAGCCGTCGGATATTGAAAACGGCTTTAAAAAGCTGGAAAAATTTAAAAAACAAGGTTTATACTTAATCGGGTATATGAGATATGACTTCAAGAAATCGGCGAACGGGTATCCTCTTATATATTTTGAGGCGTACAAAGATTATGAAGAGTTTAAACTGACAGCTCCCAATTATAAAATCGGAACGGTTATTACTCCGCTAATCTCAAAGGATGAATACGTAAAAAATATTGAGTACATAAAAGCGCAGATAAAAGAGGGTATAACCTATGAGGTCAATTATACGTATCCGTCTTCCGTAAAGACAAATGCGAGCGATATCGACTTGTATAATTATTTTCTAAAAAAACAGAAAACGCCTTATAATGCTTTTATAAAAAATAAGTATGAGACTATTTTGTCGTTTTCCCCTGAGATGTTTTTTAAATTAGACGGGAATAAAATTCTCACAAAACCGATGAAAGGCACAATCGGAAGAGGGGAAACGGAAGAAGAGGACAAAAAACTAAAAGAGTTTTTGTATAACGATACAAAAAACCGTGCCGAAAATATTATGATAGTAGACCTTTTAAGGAATGATTTGGGGAGAATTGCAAAAACAGGAACGGTTAATGTAGATAAACTTTTTGAAATAGAAGAGCACAAAACACTGTATCAGATGACTTCCGAGATTTCCGCGGAACTTGAAGATAATATTACCTTATCGGACATTATAAAAGCCATTTACCCCTGCGGTTCTATCACGGGAGCCCCAAAGGTATCAACTATGCGCGTGATAGAAGAGACGGAACCGTTCCCAAGAGAGGTATATTGCGGAGCTATCGGGTATATTCATAACGAAAAAGCCGTTTTTTCCGTTCCGATAAGAATTTTACAAAAGAAGAATAATGAGCCCGACTACAGATATTATGCAGGCGGAGCTATCGTTTGGGATTCTACGGCAGAGGATGAATGGGAGGAGACAAAAACAAAAACGAAGTTTCTGGAAACTGATTTTTCACTCATTGAGACATTTATTTTAGGTGACGACACAAATACACACTTTGAGCGTTTAAAAAACTCTGCCAAAGTCTTAGGTTTTATTTGGAATAAAAACATTGAAACCTACAATTACAAAAAAGACATTGTATCAAGGATAGAACTACATAAAAACGGAGAATTTAATGTCACAACAAGACCTATCCCCGCACCAATCAAAAACCCTGTAATCAAAATATCGGGAGAAGTGAATACGGCGAACCCGTTTTTATACCATAAGACAAGCATAAGAGAGTCCGCACCAAAGGATGTTTTTGACAAAATAAGAACAAACGAAAAAGGTGAAATAACTGAAGGAACATTTACAAATATAGCAATCAAAAAAGAAGATAAGATTTATACTCCGCCTGTCAGCTGCGGACTGTTAAACGGCATTACCCGACAAAAACTCATCAATGCAGGGAAGATAGAAGAAAAAGTCTTATATAAATCCGACTTGGAAAGCGCAGATGCCATATATTGTTTTAACTCTGTAAGAGGAGTTGTGGAGGTGAAATTATGCTCATAATAGACAATTACGATTCTTTCACCTACAATATTGTACAATATATAAAGATGCTCGGCATAAATCCAATCGTCATTAAAAATGACGAAATTACTTTAGACGAGATAAAAAACTTGGATTTTAAAAGGATAATCCTTTCGCCCGGGTGGGGAAACCCCGATAACTCGGGAGTGAGTATGGAAGTTATAGACTTTTACAAAGATACCAAACCTATCCTTGGAGTGTGTCTCGGGATGCAATGTATCGCAAAATACTACGGTTGTGATATTGTGCCTGCCCCCGAACCGTATCACGGCAAAAACTCTGATATATACTATGATGATGATTTTATCTTATTTAAAGGGTTTAAGCAGGGCTTTAGCGCAACAAGATATCATTCACTCATCATTAGCAATATAAGTGATAAAATAAAAGTCACCGCAAAAACAAAAGACAATATTCCTATGGCAATTCAGGTAAAAGATAAACCGATATTCGGAGTACAGTTTCATCCCGAATCAATTTTAACTGAGAACGGAATCAATATTTTTAAGAATTTTATAAGCTTAACTTAATTACAAACAGGGACATTAAACAAATTTTTGTCAAATTCGTCAAAGTTGTCAATTATTTGGTAGACATAATCCAAATTTTCATACAATGAATGACTCTCAAGAGATGCGATAGCAATTATTTTCCCGATACCTGCTCTGTGCGCGGACTCTAAGCCGGACAGGGCATCTTCTACAACAATACAATCTTTAGGTTCAAGCCCTAAATTTTTGCTTGCGATTTGGTATATTTCAGGATCAGGTTTTCCTTTTATTTTGCCGTTTGAATAGACAATTTTATCTAGGTCAAACCACTGTGCGAGATTAAACACTTTTATATAAAATTCGACATTCTGCCACTCTGACATCGTTGCAATAGTCATCGGGATATTATTTTCTTTTAGCCAATTTAAGAACTCAACCGCCCCCGGAGCGAGTTTCAAATTCTTTTTATCTTTCAGGCATTGTTCTCTGTACAGTGATTCTTTTTCATATGCGAGCTTTTCTACCATTTCATCTGATGGAGTCTTTCCCGTACAATATTCAATAATATCTTTATTTGTTCTTCCGAACATATATTTTCTCATCTCATCATCGGTAAATTCATACCCTCTTAACTTTTTTGAGAAAATTCTCCATGCATCATAATGCAGTTTAGAATCCCAAAACAATGTTCCGTTAAAATCAAATATTATTCCGTCCATAATTACCTCTCTTATATAATTTATCATAACAAAGAGATAATTTCACGGATATATTTTATCTGACAGTCAGTTTTAATCTCTTTCCGATATTGTAAGAGCGTTTGAAAGGGCAATACCGCCTTGAACAGGAGGTCTGTTTGTAACGGCTCCCGATACATACATTACGGTAGAACCACCGCCGTCTAAGTTCATTGCATTTACACATCCGAGTTTTTGCATATAGTATGCAAGTTCCTTCAAAGTTAAACCGATAGAGCTGCCTTCTCTGCCGTCTGCCGTAACTATGATAAACTTGTTATCTTTTGTATAACCGATAGCCGTTCTCGGATTTCTTCCGTCGATTGAGAGCAGTTTTTCATCCTGAATATCGACATAAACCTGACCGTTTCTTACGAGGTAAGGACCACCGCTGATTATATGGTTTACATTTTCCCATTCAGGCAATGTTTTTACATCAAGACTTACTCGGTCATTTATTTTTAATTCAGAGAGCTTGTTTGCAGGCCCAACAAGGACATATCCGTCCGCAGGGATAGCACTTCTGCTGACACCGATTGCGGTAACTTTTCCGCCCGATACAATAACCTGTCTGCCGTTTTTCGGGGTTGCAGGAGTAACCTTCCCCCAAAGGGGAGTGTAGCATAGGGTAAATCCGACTGACATACGAGGTTGATTGATATTGTCAATCTTTATGCTGTTCCAACCATGTTTAACGGAGGCATTTAATTGAACTTTATCCATTTTGAATCCGTCGCCAAATATGCCCATTGCTACCCTGTTAAATACAGGCCCTGTATATAGTTTTTTGTCCACCATCATTGTTCCGAGAGGACAACCTGTTTGCGGTAAGAAAAAAGCACCGTTTACGGCCACTAATGATTTGTTACGTCTTGCCATAGCAGTAATCGATGCTTTATGAGAAAGAGTTGTTGAGGCTATAACCGGTTCTACCTTTATCTTGGGGTTGACATTCAAATCCGCCTCGATAACGTTTAACCTGACAGGACGCCCCTGATAATACCTGACAAGTTTTATGTGTTTGACACCTTTTGTAACTGTTTTTATCCTGCAGTTAGCATATTTCCTGTTTATATAAGCATTAAACTCCTCTTCACTTTGTTCTTTCATCTCAATTTTGTCCAGTGTTCGCTCTATTTTGATAGAGTTTACCAGAGGAGGTGAAACAATACCATTGACTATCTTGATATTATCCGCCAATACAAAACTGTTTTGAGAGAATATGAAGGAAGCAACTAATACTACATTTGCACACAGAATTAAAAATCTTGCTCTGTTTAGAGTGGAGTAAATAGTATCCATAGGCACCTCAAAATTATGTAAAGTAACCGGATACCTTTTTTATTAAAGAGTGGTGAGTGGGGAATAACACTCTGTAAGGGCCGTGCCTAATCTTTTCTTTTTTTGTGGGGTGGTTAGGACCTAAGTCCTTACATTAATATAGTACCACATTTTTGAACTTTTTAAACCATTTCAAACCCTTTTATAGCAATAATTTTACAAAACTAAATAGTGTAAAACGTACACACAGACAATGTTTCAGCGTTTTAATAATGGTAAAACATACACTATTAAAGGAAAAGAGTACATTTTACACTTCTCTTATTTTATCCGTTATGCTGCAGAACTGCTTGAAGAGCTGCTGCTTGAAGAACTACCGCCAGATGATGCGCCTGCGCCGGAAGATGTAACGCCTGATGATGTTCCTGCGGAATCGCCACTTGATATACTATCAGGTGCGGATGAGCTGTCTATACTCTCGGAATTTTCTTGTACTGATTTTAAAGATATTTTATTATCTAATGCTATAGCATTGACAAGTTTATTAGTATTTTCCGACATTTTTACTGTTTCATTGCCTTGTTTAATAGCATTATTTGCAATTTTACGACGTCCATGGCTAAATAATCCGCCAATCAGACCACCTATCAGTCCGCCAATTGCTCCTGCAAGAAGACCGATTCCAACTCCAGCCATTATTTTAAGTAATCCGCTTGAATGTCCCTTCAAGGTATTACCCAATTCTATAGTAGCATTACCATACTCTTTAGATTGTTTTGAATTATTATCAGCTCCATTAAGAACACTATCTATATCTTCAAGATTTACTTCAACTCCATCGACTTCAGTTCCATTCTTGCCTTTTAGAGCATCAAAAAAACTAATATCTTCTTTAAATTCACCTTGTTTAAGTGGATTATAGTCTTCCTTTGCATTTTGCTTAAGCTCATTTAATAATTTTGTAACCTCACTTTCGTCAGTATTACCAGTTTGCTTACCGTCGTCAATTTGAGGCACAAACGGAGACATTTTAGATACATTTTGTAAATCCCTATCTTCCATTTCTTTCGAAAGATCTGTCATTTCTTTACACATACTTTTCAAGCTCATACCTTCTTCCTGCATAGCTTGAATATATGATACTGCATCCTCAGGACTCATTCCTCCTGAATCTTTTTGAGCTTCTCCATATGTAATAGTAGAATTAGGATCTGACTTCACTGTATCTTGTGCCCAGTCCAACACATCCTTTGGAATTGAAAGTCCATCATTATTATAAGCATCAACTATTTGCTTAGCTGTCATATTTGTATAAGAAGGCTGTTCACCTGTTTTATTTGAATTTAAGTGGCTTGTTTTTGATGTTATTCTCTCTTTTATGGCATCAACTGGCATAAATACTCTCTCTCTTTTATACTTACATCCATGTATTAAAAGTATTTCAAATTTGTTCGTTTTCATTTGCAACCGATTTTGTTACAAAATTTAACATAAATAATAACAAAATGAAAAACAAAAAAGCCCGAAATATGAACTTCGGACTTTTTTGTATATTGTAAATCTGTAAAAATTATCTCTTTGAGAATTGGAATCTCTTACGAGCTCTTTTTCTACCGTATTTTTTACGTTCTTTAACTCTTGCATCACGGGTTAACAAACCTTCTGATCTCAAAACTGCTTTGTATTCTTCGTTTGATTTTAACAAAGCTCTTGCGATACCGTGTCTGATAGCACCTGATTGACCAACGATTCCACCGCCTACAGCTTTAACTCTTACATCATATTTGTCTTGATTTTCAGTTAAAACTAACGGTCTGTAAATCATCATCTCTACAGCCGGTCTGTTACCGATATATGCAGATAAAGTTTTTCCGTTTACAAAGATTCTACCTTTACCCTTAACGAGCTTAACAATAGCGATAGAATTTTTTCTGCGACCTGTCGCAACTATTTCATTACTTGCCATTATTTAGCCTCCTTTTCTAACACAATCGGTTTTTGAGCAGCATGCGGATGGTTAGGACCACAATATACTTTTAACTTAGTGAATTGTTGATCACCTAAAGTATTGTGTTGTAACATACCTTTTACTGCCTTTTCAATCAATTTGGTAGCATCTTTTTCTCTTACTTCTTTAACAGAAGCAGCTTTTAAACCTCCCGGATATCCGGTATGGTGATAATAAATTTTGTCTGTTTCTTTCTTACCTGAAACCAATACTTTCTCAGCGTTGATAACGATTACGAAATCGCCTGTATCAACGTTAGGAGTGTATTCAGGTTTATTCTTTCCTCTTAAAATGTCAGCGACACGAGTAGCTAAACGACCTAAGATTTCTCCGTCGGCGTCTATTACATACCATTTTCTTTCTACTTCAAGAGGTTTTGCTGAATATGTTTTATTCATCATTTTTCTTGTTTCCTTTTATTTACTTTCCTGTTTTACTTCGTTAAAAGCTGATTATTAAACTCATTGTTAAAACAATTCGTTAGGATATTCAACCTTCATCAATGTCAAACCTTCAGGTTTAACGGTTTCGCCCGCCTTTCGGCGGTCTTTTGCCTCAAGCACCTCCCTCATATGTTCGGGCTCAAGGCTGTGTCCCTCAATCGTTAAAAGCGTCCCGACAATTGTTCTTACCATATTGTAAAGAAACCTGTTACCCTCTATATCAAGGATAACTTTGTCGCCGTCTCTTACGACCTCGGCTTTATATAAAATACAGACTTTGCTCGGGTTAAGCGTTCCGGAGGACTTGAAACTTGAAAAATCATGTTCCCCTAACAAATATTTCAAAGATTTATTCATCCTATCAACATCCGTTTTGAACTTCACTCTCATCAAAACACCGTCAAACGCCTGCTTGTATCGTCGGTTTATAAACTCAAACCGATACCAACGTCTTATCGCCGATTTTTGAGCATGAAAATCATCGGGAACAATCTTCAAGTCAGAGATTGAAATATCTTGAGGCAATATCTCGTTCACGTGATAGATAAAATCTGAAGCAACAATATTTTTATCATAATCAAAATGAACCACTTGCCCTAAAGCATTAACACCTCTGTCCGTTCTGCCGGAAAAGACTGTTTTTATAGCTCTGTTTGTCTGTGAGCGGTTCGCACCGCTGTTTAAGAATGTACAAATTGCCCTTTCAAGTTCTCCTTGTACGGTGGGAAACTTTCGCTCTTTGCCTCCTTCAAACTGAATTTGGCTCCCTGCATAGTTCTTCCCGATATACTGAACCCGAAGTGCGTATCTCATTCAATTATACCAATTGAATAAGTGCCATTTCAGTAGCATCACCACGTCTAGGAGGTAATCTGAAGATACGAGTGTAACCACCGTTTCTTGATTCATATTCCTTGCTGATAGTTGAGAATAATTTTCTCAATACAGTTTGTGATACTAACTTTTTACCTTCTTCCATAGATTCGTAAACCTTTGCGGTTTCAGGATCCATGTACTTTCCTGTTTCTTTATCAAAGATAAACTTAGCAGCTTGTCTGCGCGAATTTAAGTCACCTTTTTTAGCCAAAGTGATAATCCCTTCTGCATATGGTTTCAAAGCTTTTGCTCTTGCCATAGTAGTCTTGATTTCACCATGAGTAAACAATTCGGTAGCTAATGAACGCAACAAAGCTTTTCTTTGGTCTTGCGCCTTGCTAAGTGTATGTTTTTTAGTTTGGTGTCTCATTTTTATATTCCTTTATTTTACTATTTTTATTCCTATCGCCTAAACTAAGGTTTAAGCATAGGTGACAGTAATTAGTCACCTATAAGAACATCGTTTTCATCTTCAACCGCATTTGGCATCAAATCTAAACCGTGTTCACGAAGTTTTTCTACAACTTCATCAGCTGATTTCTTACCGAAATTCTTGATACTGATTAAATCATTTTCAGATTTCTTTAATAATTCAGCCATTGTATCTATACTTGCTCTCTTCAAGCAATTATAAGCTCTTACTGATAATTCCAAATCTTCAATCGTGATTGAAGGTTCTGCTTCAGCTTCTTCCTTAGGAGCCTCAGCCTCATCATCAATAATCATGCTGTTTGATTCGGAAGTTTCATAGTTTGACAATACCGGAGCATGACCGGAAATGCTTGAAATTTGAACGAAGTGTTCAATCAACAAGTCTGCAGCTTGAGTCAATGCAGTAACTACATCAACAGTACCGTTAGACCAAATTTCAAGAGTCAACTTATCAAAGTCGATTGAATCACCGACACGAGCACTTTCAACATCATATTTTACACGTTTGATAGGCATGAATGTTGCATCGATTGGCAACAAGTCAACAGGAACACCCTCTTTGTTACGAGGAACATCATGAGGAACGTATCCTTTACCTGTCTCAACGGTAAATTCAGCGTGGAAGCTGCCGCCGTCAGCAATTGTACAAATTAACCAGTCAGGGTTAACGATTTTAACACCTGCAGGAAGTTGTATATCACTAGCTAATACCGGTCCCGGTCTGTCAATATCAATTCTCAAGGTTTGGGTTTCTTTTGAATCCATCTTGATTGATAATCCTTTTAAGTTCAACAAAACGTCAACAACATCTTCTTGAACACCAGGGATTGCAGTGTATTCGTGAGTAATACCTTCAATTCTTGCAGAGGTAACAGCCGTACCTTCAAGACTTGATAACAAAACTCTTCTTAAAGCGTTACCTATGGTAATACCGAACCCTCTTTCCAAAGGGCTGATTACGAATTTACCATATTGTGAGCCATCAGAATATGTGGCGGTATTAACAGTTTTAATTTCTAAATCCATTATAATTTCTCCTATCAGATTTTACTTAGAATAATACTCAATTACTAATTGTTCCTTAAAGTCAGGATCTAATTCTTCCCTTGAAGGAACTCTGTCAAAAGTAATCTTTAATGCATCACTATCAACTGTCATCCATGCCGGAGCACAAGACAAATCAATTGCTGACATAACTGTCTTCAAGTAATCTGAACTTTTTGACTTAACGGTAATAACATCTTCAGGCTTAATTAAGTAAGAAGGAATATCAACCTTTTTACCGTTTACTAAAACGTGACCGTGGTTAACAATCTGTCTTGATTGTTTACGAGTAACGCCAAAACCTGCTCTGAATAATACGTTATCAAGTCTGGATTCCAAAATTTGTAAAAGAATCGTACCCGTTACGCCTTTTCTTCTTGCAGCTTCATTATAGTATTTAGCAAATTGTTTTTCGCTTACTAAATATGTCATTCTGATTTTTTGTTTTTCATTTAAGTGAATTGCATATTCTGAAAGTTTCTTTCTTACTGCGCCATGCTGACCTGAAGCATTTTGTCTCATAGAAGAAGTTAACTTTCTGTTTGATAAATCTTTTACCCCGTAGTTACGGAATAATTTATTCGTAGGTCCTGTATATCTTGCCATATTTTCTCCTTTTCCGGCCGGGCATCTATGGTTTGTCCGTTTGGCGGCGGTCAAGCCCCGACCATTGTCAACAAGCATTTAGCCGTTGAATGTGTTACATCATACGTGATTATACACGTCTTTTCTTTGGTGGACGACATCCGTTGTGCGGAATAGGTGTAACGTCCTTAATCAAGGTAATTTCCAAACCTGCTGCTTGGATTGCTCTGATAGCAGTTTCACGACCTGAACCAGGTCCTTTGATATAAACTTCTACCTTCTTCATACCTTGGTCTATTGATTTCTTAGCAACTAATTCAGCTGCTGATTGTGCTGCAAACGGAGTACCCTTTCTTGCACCTTTAAAACCTGTTGCACCTGCAGTAGCCCAAGCAATTGCATTACCTTGAGTATCTGTAGAAGTAACAATAGTATTATTAAAAGTAGATTGGATATGTACTACACCTTGCAATACATTCTTCTTTTCTTTTTTCTTTGTTGTTTTTGGTCTTGCCATTTTTATTTCCTCTATATTTTGCTATTTATTTCTCTATACTGTTTTTTTCTTAGCGATAGGTCCTGACTTTTTACCGCGTCTTGTTCTTGCGTTAGTCTTTGTTCTTTGACCTCTTGCAGGAAGATTTCTTTTATGTCTCATTCCTCTGTAAGAGTTGATTTCTTGTAAACGTTTGATGTTTACGGAAACTTCTCTTCTCAAGTCACCTTCAATATGATAGTTTGAAAGTTCGTTTCTTAACAGTTTAATATCTTCATCCGTTAAATCATCTGTTCTTAAATCAGGTGATATTTTGGTTGCTTCCAATATTTTCTTAGCTCTGGTTGGTCCTATTCCGTAGATATAGGTTAAAGCTATTTCCATTCTTTTGTTACGAGGTAAGTCTACCCCTACTAATCTTGCCATTTATTTTCTCCTTATGTTTTGGCTCGGATATATTTTTATCCGACTGTTGTTAGATTTTTTTGGGTAAGAGGCTTAAATACTTCCTCTCCACCTGCCGATTATTTAATCTCTCCGCAAGTTCAAGAGCATTTAAGACTTATGCCTTTATTTGAACTAACCTTGTCTTTGTTTGTGTTTAGGGTTTTCGCAAATAACTGCAACTCTGCCTTTTCTCTTAATAACCTTGCACTTGTCGCACATAGGTTTTACTGATGATCTGATTTTCATTTTTCTATTCCTTATATTTGTGTATTGCCTATTTTAATCTGAAGGTAATTCTGCCCTTTGTTAAATCGTAAGGAGTCATTTCGACTTTTACTTTGTCCCCCGGTAAAATTCTGATAAAGTTTTTTCTGATTTTACCCGAGATGTGAGCCAGAATTTCATGTCCGTTTTCAAGTTCAACTCTGAACATTGCGTTCGGCATTGATTCTAATATCTTACCTTCTACTTCTATTACGTCTTTTGCCATATATTGTTTGCTTTTCCTTTTTTATTTCGACTAAATATCAGAGTACATACTTGTACCCTTTTTACATTTTATTTACTAAATCTTTGAATGCAAGCATTTTTAGTACAATTCGGAATGTTTGTAAAGAATTATTACTAATTGTTTATTTAAAAATAGCACACAAACAATATTGAAAAGAACATGCAAAACATAATAATATTGCTTAATTTCAAAGAATTTTTATGATTTTATTTTCACGATAAATTATTTTAATTTTATAAAAACAATCAGGCTTGTCTGAGTTTATGTTCTTATAATTTTGATTATCGGAAGTTGAAGGCACTAAGATACTAAGACACTAGGGCACTAAGGAACCGCTCCGCGGGTACACCCCTCACCCGCCTTCGGCACCCTCTCCCACAAAGGAGAGAGGGGATTAACCGTTGCATTAGCAACGGTTTAGATTTTGCATAAGCAAAATCTAAAGTCTCGCCCCTACCTGCGGGAGAGACCGCAGCTGTTGTGTTAAAGCAATTACAGATGCGAGTGAGGGGGATTGACTTCTTATAATCAAAATTATAAGAACAACTTATTAAAAATTATTTTTTCTTCTGATTACTGTCTCGGTTTTGTTTATTGAAAAATTTACTCATACTGTTGGATAAACCGACATTCTGAATCATTAAATTATATTTTCTTATCTCCGCAATATTAGCGTTTTCATCCAGCAAATCACGTCCTTTATTCACATCTACATGCGGAGTTATTTCATTTTTGCCCGAATTGTCAGGTAAAGAATTTCCCTCCTGTGCCAACTCCTGCGCATATTTTTCATCCAATTTTCTGATAATCAAATCAATATCGTTATCGGTCATTATGTTATAACTTGCACCGATTTCACGGACGGAAAGTCCTGCAGGAAATGTATAGAGACACTGTATTGAAAATTTATCGTTTTCGGACAGGCTGACAACTCCGTATTTGTGAGGAGTGTACATAATGTCTGATTCATAAGGACTGTGTCCGAGTCCGAGAGCGTGCCCGACTTCATGCAGAATTGTATGATAAACTTCTGACTCGGAATTATACGCCTGATGTACACGCCCGTCGGTTAACCCGATGGATACTTCGGCACCGTATAATCTCTGTAAATTATCATAATTAAATTGACAATGCCCGAGAGCTTTCCTGTCTACACGACGCCAATCAACATTTATTTGCGAACTTAACAAATTGTCAACAAGATGAAACCTTATAAGCCCTTGTCCTGCCTGCTCCCACTCGTTCAAAGCTTTTATTACAAGTTTACGATATGTTGCATCCTCACCTTGTTTAGAATAAAACTTCATAGGGGCAATATACACGGCAATAGGCATTCTCGGCCACTTCATTAAGTACCCGTGTTTAACACTTTCGTTAAGATAGCTTTTTATTTCCATATTTTTATTGTATAATAAAAAATACCGTGAATAAAACTTTTAGGAGGAAGGTTTATGAATATAATGCAAATGATGCAGCAAGCACAAAATATTCAAAAGAAATTAAAATCAGTACAAGAAGAACTCGCGGCATCCGAAGTTGAAGGCGAAGCTCTCGGCGGAGCCGTAAAAGTAGTATGCGACGGACAGGGTAAATTCAAATCAATCAAATTATCTGCCGAACTCATCAACCCTGATAACCCTGAATCGGTAGATGAAGATACTATTGAAACTCTGGAAGACGCAATCATAACCGCCATTACCCAAACAACAAAGAAGGCAACCGATGAAATGGAAGCAAAAGTAAAATCGGTAACAGGCGGAATAAGTATCCCGGGACTTTGCTAAGAGTACTACATAAAACAGTTATTAAAACGGTTGTCAGGCATGCAAGCAGGCAGCCGTTTTATTATCTTAACTTGATTTATTAAGACCGATTAGGTATTATTTTAGTGGAGAGGGGTTAAAAAGGGTTATGATTTATCCGAAACCGATAGCAACATTGATAGAATATTTCCAAAAATTTCCGTCCGTAGGTCCGAAATCGGCACAAAGGATGGCTTTTCAGGTATTAAAAATGCCGTTAGACGAGGTTAAGAAATTTGCGGATGCTATAGTTGAAGCAAAAACACAGACATGCTCCTGTGAGATTTGTTTTAATCTTTCCAACACAAGCCCTTGCGAAATCTGCCAATCTACAAAACGTGACAGATCAACAATTTGTGTTGTAGCGGAACCGAAGGACTTAATCGCTATAGAAAAAACAAACGAATACCACGGACTCTATCACGTATTGCAAGGCTTAATCTCCCCTATGGAAGGTATCGGAGCGGACGATATAAGAATAAAAGAACTGCTTACAAGATTGGCAAACGATGAAGTCAAGGAAATTATACTTGCACTTTCCCCATCGGTTGAAGGAGAGGCAACAAGTATGTATCTTACAAAACTCATTAAACCGTTCGGGATAAAGATATCAAGAATAGCGTTCGGACTTCCTGTAGGCTCCGATATTGAATATGCCGACGAAATAACAATTGTAAAAGCTTTAGAGGGCAGACACGAAGTATAGCATTTAGAGCTATTGAAAAGTTTTGACTTATAATTAATAATATTATTTATGAATACGATATTAGAAATTAAAGATTTATATGTAGAATACAAAACCGCAGGCGTAAACAGCACAAAGACAACAAAAGCGGTGAACGGAGTTTCTCTAAATATAAAAGAGGGCGAAATATTTGCAATTGCAGGAGAATCGGGCTGCGGAAAATCGACATTAGCCAAAGCCATAATGAGACTTGTACCCGTAAAATCAGGGCAAATACTCTATATGGGGAAAGACATTAATACCTACTCTAAAGAAGAGCTAAAAGAATACAGAAAAAATGTCCAAATGGTATTTCAAAATCCGTATTCAAGCCTCGATCCAAAGATGAAAATATCGCAAATATTGGCAGAGCCTTTAAAGATAAATACAAATTTATCTAAAAACGAAATAAAAGATAAAGTTGAAAATATTATAACAAAAGTCGGACTTGATAAAACACAGTTAGAACTGTATCCGCATGAGCTTTCGGGCGGACAGAGACAGAGAATTGCCATTGCAAGAGCATTGATATTAGAACCAAAAGTTATTATAGCGGATGAACCCGTCAGTGCATTGGATGCAAGCATTCAGGCGCAAATACTCAATATGCTGAATGACCTTAAAACAGAATACAACCTTACACTTGTATTTATTTCGCATGATTTGAGTGTTATTAAATTTCTCTCGGACAGAATAGCTATTATGTATTTAGGTGAAATTATGGAGTACGGAACAAAGGAAGAAGTCTTCAACAATCCGGCACATCCTTACACAAAGGCGTTATTAAATTCCGTTCCTAAATACGGGAAAAAGACGGAGGAGTTTTTGTCGGGTGATATTCCGTATGAACTGCCAAAAGGGTGCAAGTTTTCCTCCAGATGTAAATTTTCAACCGACGAATGCGACCTAAAATGTCCCGAATTTACCTCTCTGTCGGATACACATTGCGTAAGATGTATACTATAACGGCATGATAGCTATATATTATACCAAATTAATGTAATATATACGGCAATTTTATATAAAATATTAGTAAAAATGTTAATACATATCGTATTTATTTTAATAAACACTAGTAAAATAACCTGGCCCATGGTATAATAAGGATATACATTGCGAGAATATTAGGAGAAAATATAGTGATTGAGGATATTACTAACACGGATTTCGAGGAATTATTGAAAAAGTATGAGTACAATTTTAAAGTCGGAGACTTAGTCAAGGGAACGGTTTACGGCTTTGATTCGGAAGGCGCTGTCGTCGATATTGGCGGGAAATCCGCAGCCGTTGTACCGACGAAAGAAATTTCATCGGACAACAGAAAGCCTGAAGAAGTACTTGAAAAAGGCAAAGAATATGAATTTTTAATCATATCTGATGCTGATGAAAACGGGAAATTCCTGTTATCAAGAAAGAAAGTAGACTTGTTCTACGCTTGGCAAGAACTCAAGAAACTTAAAGAAGCGAACGAAATCATCAAAGGTGAAGTCGTCCAAGTTGTCAGAGGCGGTTTGCTTGTTGATATTATCGGAGTTAAAGGATTCGTTCCTTCAAGCCAAATCCAAAGCAGAGGACAAGAATATAAAGTCGGTGATAAGATTGAAGTTAAAATCATTTCACTTGATGAAGAACACAACAACTTCGTTCTTTCCAACAAAAAGGTTTACAGCGATTCAATCGAATCGGCTAAGGATGAAATATTCAGCCAGATTGAAGTCGGACAAGTTATTAAAGGCCGCGTAGTCAGAATCACTGATTTCGGTGCATTTATTGATATCGGCGGTTTTGATTGCTTATTGCCGTTGTCACAAATCTCTTGGAAATGGATTGAACATCCGACAGACTTACTCAAGATAGGTGAAGAAATTGAAGTCGGCGTATTCGATGTTGATGTTGCAAAACAACGTATCACATTGAGTTTGAAATCAATCACGCCTGATCCTTGGGAAGCAGCATCAAAAGAGATTAAGGAAGGCGAATTTAGAGAAGGTTTAATCACTAGAATTAAACCGTTCGGTGCTTTCGTAGAAATCTACGACGGAGTAGAGGCTCTCTTACCGCACAATGAATTGGTAGAATATCAAAACTCTAATAACGTCATCTTGAACGTTGGAGACAAGATTAACGTTTGCGTTTTGAAATTCAATCCTCAAGATAAGAGAATTTCTTTAGGTTTCCACGCTCCTGAAGAAAAGAAGGAAGAAAAAGCGGAAGAACCTAAGAAAGAGGATGAAACTTCCGAAGAGTAAAAACAATTACGACATAACAAACAGAAAAGGATTTGGTTATAAAAATCAAATCCTTTTTTATATTATACATTTCTATTTCTATGCGTGCGGATGTGCTTTTTGATATTCGTGGATAAGGTGCTGCGAAGATATATGGGTATAAATCTGGGTATTTGAAATACTTGCGTGCCCGAGAAGTTCCTGCACAACCCTTAAATCCGCTCCGTTTTCTATCATCTTAGTAGCGAAACTGTGCCTGAACATATGCGGTGTCACGTGTTTCGGCAACTGTATTTTGTCCACAACCTCATTTATAGCATTTCTTATGCTTTTTGTCTGCAGTCTGTAGCCCGTCTTATTAACAAATACAGGAGATGAGTCCGTAGTAGGTTGGTTAGAATCTTTCATAATAAGAGGTCTTGCAAAATCTATGTATTGCTGCAAATATTTTTTTGCTCTTTCAGATACCAGTACAATACGTTCTTTTGCACCTTTACCGAAAACGGTTATTTCATTTTCTTCAAGGTTTAAATCATCAAAGTTGAGTCCGCTAAGTTCCGATACACGCATACCCGTAGCCCATAAAAGCTCCATAATAGCCTTATTCCTTAAGCCTGCGGGAGTGTCCGTATTAACATTTTCAAGCAATTTCAACATTTCATCATCGGTTAAAAACTTTGGCAATGATTTCGGTTTCTTTGGCGATGACAGGTTTTCGACAGGGTTAACCGCTATCATTTGGGTTTTATACAGGTATTTAAAGAAACTTCTTATAGCAGCGATTTTACGCGATACTGTAGTCTTTTTGTAATTGAATTTTTGGATAAAATACAAATATTCTCTTAATTTATCATAAGTAACCTTATCAGGTCTTAAATAATTACACCAAATAAAAAACGATAAAATATCAGATTTATACGCCTTAACAGTGTGTTTTGAGAAGTTTTTCTCCACTTCCAAGTATGCCGTAAAACTTTTCAAATATACATCAAATGAAGTATTTATTGCCATTCTGACTTGAACCCATGTTGTAATTTGACCGTTACTATTATAAAATAAAATTAAGCATATGCCAACCGGAAAGGATTAAAAGGATATTATGAAGAAAAAGGCAGTAATTGGAACATTATCAGTATTGTTGGCGTTGAGCGCCACAAATATTTCTTACTCTGCACCCGTAAATTTAGAAAAAAACATTGCCCAAATCAACAGCTCAATCCAAAAGGCGAACTATAAAGGCGCAGACGAAGTTATTTACAGAACATTAACCGAATACAGCAATAATCTTGATGTACAAGCACTTGCTGCAGTATCTTGGGCATTACAATCAAAACTTGAGTTGGCTCAAGACCAAATCGACAGATTAAAAAACATTATCCCGAAAAGTTCCAACCTACACTTCGCACAAGGTGTTGTAGCATTCAAAAGAATGAACTCTTCAAACCTTGAATACAGAAACAGAGCAGATGCACTTTTTGATCAGGCAAAAAGAGAGTTTAAATATGCAATTCAATTAGATCCGCATAATTACAAAGCATACAATGCACTGGGTGTTGTAAACTTGAAAGAAGGAGATGTTGACTCCGCAAAAGCAAACATTGAAAAAGCTTTGAAATTAGCACCTAATTATGCAATCGCTGTTGATAACCTCGGAATGGTTTATCAAGCTGAACAAAATTTAGCAAAAGCTGAAGAATATTACAAAAAAGCAATTAAAATAAATCCTAATTCACATACGGCTTACTACCACTTAGCACAGTTGGAATGCGACAGAGGAAATTATTCAAAATGCTTAACTTACGTAGACAAATGTCTTGCTTGGCAAGGGTATTCAAGCTATGCATACAACCTGAGAGGTGATGCTTTCAGATTACAAGGCAACGAGGCCGCAGCAATCGGAGCTTACAAAAAAGCTATTGAAATCACTCCTGAGAATTTAGCACCTTATGCAAATTTAGCTGCTATCTATGAAGGACGTAAGGATTTTGACTTAGCGTTAGAACAATATAAAACTATATTGTCAGTAAACCCTAACTCGGAACAAACATTATTGAAGGTAGCTGATATTTACTTGGAATCAGGTAAATACAACGAGGCTATCAGCTATTATGAAAAATTAAATTCCAATTTAAAATTGGAGGGTATAAAAGGATTTGCGTCCGCATATTACGGATTAGCAATGGATTCAGCGAACAAAGCAACTTTCTCCTCCGATAAGAAATTGTTACAAGCTTATGACTACTTGGAAAAAGCAATCAAATGCGATCCGAGTGATTTAGAGTTGTATCTTGCAAAGGCAAAAATTGCATCTCTTATCAATAAACCGTCTCAATCCGTAGCAAGCTTAAATCAAATTATTAACAGCCCTGCAGATTCTATAGATGATTATATTGTAAAAGGTGACGCTTATTCAACCTTGGGCGACTACAAAGCCGCTACACAAGAATACAAAAAGGCTGTATCTTGTGCAAGAACAATTGATGATAAAGTATTTTTAGGTGAAATATTCACTTTCAATAAACAGTTTGACGAGGCAAAAGGACTCTTTAACGATGTTTTGAGAGCCGATCCGTCAAATATCATTGCACAAAACAACCTTGCTTATATCAACAGATCAAGAGATTATGCAGATTTACAGGTCAAGAATGCAAAATATTTCAGAATAAGAAACAGTATGTTCTTTGAAAGAGAATATCTTAACAAGGCTTTAAAATCAGATCCGTATAATGTTGAAGCTAACATCTATATGGGCAGATTAAACCAAAGACAACGCAAATACACTGCAGCATATAACAATTATGCGATTGTAGTTGCAAAATCTAAAGATTTTAAAACAACGTCACAATATACAAGACGTCTTAATAAGATGAAAGCAAAAATAAATAAATCATACCTGCCTTCACCTTATAAAAAGACTTCTACGGTTAGCCCGCAGCCTTCTAACGTGAAGAATGTTAACTCTGTAAACAGTTCTTCCAAACCTAAAACAAGAAGTTTTAACGGCTCAACCGTAAACTACGCACCAAAAGCAGTAAAATAAAACATGACTTTTAACGTAGCAAATTATAATCTTTAGGTTTGTTAGGATAAGTATGAATATTTTTCAAACATTTGAAATATTTTTAAGAAAACCGATGAGCATATTAAAACAAGGACTTGTTAGTATTGTTCACATCAAAGCTGAAAATATGTTCGCTAAAAAGGCGATAAACGCGGATTTGATGAAAAACAAAACACAGATAACAGTCGTAAATAATGAGAAAGTATATAATTTACTAAAGACGGTAACCTATCGTGTTCAAAAGCGACAAGAAGCACTTGAGAACAAGGATAAACCACTAAAGACGGAAACACTATTGGAAATACATAAATGAAATATCTTGCAGGAACATATTTAATCAGCGCAGAAAAGCTTTCACAATGCCCCGATTATGTTCTGCCCGAGTTTCCGCTTTTAGGAAGGTCAAATGTAGGTAAGTCGTCATTTATAAACGCACTTGCAAATAATAAAAAGCTTGCTAAAACCTCAAACACACCCGGAAAAACAAGGTTAATCAATTTATTTAATTTTTCCGACAAGTTTACTGTTGCCGATTTACCGGGGTACGGATATGCAAAGGTATCTAAAGAGGTTCAAAACAGGTGGCAAAGAAACTTGGAAGAATACCTTTTGAACAGAAAACAAATAAACACCCTAATCCAACTTATCGACGCAAGACACGACGTTCAAAAGAATGATTTACAAATGAGAGAATGGGTTGAGGCGAATAATTTACCTATTATAACAATAGCTACAAAGATAGATTATGTGGCGAAATCAAAGACTTTGAATGTTTTATCTAAATTCAGAAAAACACTCGGAGGGATAGTCTTACCGTTCAGCGCAACGGATTCCAGATATAATGAGGGAATATTTGATAAGCTGGAAGAACTTATTGAAGAAAAAACTCAAACTGTATAGAAAACCAAGTAGGTCGGCATTACT